>JAXIZX010000085.1:0-85462 GCA_036303765.1 Collinsella sp.
GCCCTGGCTTCACTAGAGCGCGATAGTTCCAGCCGTGAATGCGCTTCTCGAACTCGGCGCAAAAAGCCGGGCGTTCAGGCCTTGGGCCTATAAGCGCCATGTCGCCATCATCTCGGAATACGCTATGCGCTCCCCTTCGGCCATGTCCACGGCCCGCGGGCGTATGGTTATCATGTTGCGGGACGTGGCAAGGTCCTGCTCCGCATACCCCGCGTTCACCACCATGTAGTCCGCGTACTTGTGCCTGGGCAGCATCCTCGGCATCAGGATATCGCCCGCGCGCAGGCGCTAACGGTCCGCCTTGGCCGCATCGACCCGGATGAGCTCGATCACCTCCACCTTTTCCTCCGGCATCAGGATGCCTTCCGTCAGGTCTTTCACTGAGATGCGCCTAAGGGTCACCCCCGTCGATGTCGGCGGCCTTCACGCTGTCCCGGGACATCAGGGGAGGCACGACGGCGAAAAGGTCGCCGACCGTGGCCTCGTATCTCCTCAGCATCCCCAGCATCGACTTCGCATCGAACTTCCGCTCTACGGTCATGTCTTCTCCGAACTGACGGGTCTTTTGCAAAAGGATACCCTCGGCACGGTGGTGGAGGGGCGCCCCTTCCCGTTCGGGAAGGGGCGTTTCCGTGCGGGTTCGCGGCGGGTAGCATCGATGGAGACAACCGTTTCACTGGAGGTGCCGACATGGCCGATATCAACCCTAATGACAGCGCGACCCTTACCGATGACCTCGAGATCGACAGCTACGATGACGTCGTGAACCTGTTCGGCGCCGACGAGGCCGCCGCGATGCTCGCGGATATCGTCGGCAACCGTTTCAACCGGCAGGAAATCTTGAAGGCCATCCGGAACGGAGGGGATATCCACCTCGACTACTGGCCCGAATACGGGGAGTACGGCTATGCCGCGCGCATCTGCGGCGAACTGCTCGCGGACACCTCGCTTGCGTGGGCCGATGGCCTCATCGACCCGGACAAGATCAAGACGCACAAGGGGCTGACCGCCGGCGACCTGTCGCATGCCGTCACCTGCGTGCTCACGGACAGGTTCAACGACGGGCTCGATGAGGCGAGACTTGCGGATTGCAAGAATATCGCCGATGAGTTCGCCCAGGCAATCGAATCGCGGCTCGGCTCGGGGCGCCTCGGGCGCGAACTCTATGTCGACAGCGGATGCCTCCGCGACGACCTGACCGATAAGTTCGGGTTCTTCTACGACATCGATTTCAGCGGGCTCTCCTTCAAGACCTCGCTCATACTGTCCGTCAACGGCCTGTATTCCGAGGGCGACGTCATCGACGCGGCGAGCGACTGGCAGGAAGATTACCTCCCGTGCGTCTGCCATAGCGGCGGCCAGGGCGAGGATGACAGGTGGGAGTACGAGCCCGCCGAGGACTACAGGCCCTTCACGCGTCCCGCGGACATCCCCGAGAGCATCTTCGACAAGCTGTGCGCCTCGCAGGGCACGACCATCGAGAAGGTCGTCAACGACCCCGTTACGCCTTTCGAGCGCAGCTTCCGCGAGGACATCTTCAATATGCCGCAAAATCGCCCTGTCGGGCTCGCGGTCCTCGCGACGCTGCCGCTCGACGCGTTCCTGGATGCCAGCCTGTCGATGATCTGCCGCGGCGAGGGCGAAAACGTCGGCACGTTCACGGTCAAGCCCGGAACGTATGAACCCATCTTCGGTATCTACGACCCCGTTGGCGGATGCGGCGGCACCATGGGCACCGTGCTCGACAGGGATTTCGAGATCGACCCGCACGACATCTCGTACACGATGATGGAACCCGTGCGCGGCGAGTGGAAGTCCGATCGCATCGACCTGTACACCCCCCAGGACTGCTTCGGCTTCTCCGATCCCTTCGGAGGGCGCATCGAGTATTCCGAGAAGAAACCCAAGGTCGTCGTCGCGGTGAAGCCCAACCCCGTCGAACTGGGTCACCGCGCCTCAGTCGCGGCCAGCTCGACCGTCGGCGACCGTGCGCGCGGCGCCGGGATCAGGCAGTAGGGGTGCCGCCATGGACAATCGGGACGCCAAACGCAAGAGGCCCATCACGTGCCTGGAGTCCGGGGTGACCTACGACTCCGCCTACCGGGCGGCCAAGGAACTCGGTTTCGCCGACTCGCGCAACATCTTCCGCTCCATCCAGCGCGGCACCTGTACCCAAGGGCTGCACTTCTACTATGCCGATGAGCCGAAACCGGCTCCGGAGTTCTTCATCCCGCCGAACAGGCCGCCGCGCCCCGTGGTATGCCTCGATACCGACGAGACTTTCGAATCGGCGTTCCAGGCGGGCCGCGCGTTCGGGATCGCCGCCGGGGCTGTGCGCACATCGGCAAGCACCGGTGTTGGGCGCAACGGGCTCCACTTCTATTACGGCGACGAGCCGAAACCGGCGCCGGAGTTCTTCAGGGAACGCCATTCGAAGACCCGGCCTATCGTCTGCCTGGAAACCGGCGAGACCTTCATGGGCAACCCGGCGGCGGCTCGTCCCCTGCATGTATCGCCCGCCGCAATCAGCCAGGCCGTCCGCGACGGAACGCCCATCGACGGGCTCCACTTCTACTATGGAGACGAGCCGAAACCGGCTCCGGAGTTCTTCAAACCGGAGAAGGTGAAAGGCGGCAAGAGCCCCGCGCAGATGGCGGCCGCGGCGAGGGCCGCCGCGGGGAGCTCGGGTCGCCCGGACGGTGGCCAACGGCAGTGGCGCGCGGTATAATCGATGCGGTCGGTAAGGCGCCCTCGGTTTCCGAGGGCGCCTTCTTGCGTCTTTTGGGGGCTGTTTCGATTTGCATGCGCAGGGCCCGCCGGTTTCCGGCGGGCCCTGCTTTCCCATGGGTTTCTCTAATGGCGGGAGGCTTTTCGGGTCCCAGGGAAGAACACTTTGAGGGGGTGATTGAGTGATATACCTGTGCCAAGTGGTTTAAATATAAACCACTCTGGTATAATTAAGGGAAGGAGTATGGGAGGATTTCAGTGAAAAGCGTCGAGGCGATCAAGATTCTGCATGGGTGCGATCTGGAGGGCCGGATCCTCTTCCGGAGCCGCGAGTTGGGGGCTCTTTTCGGTGAGCGCGGCGATACGCTCCGCTCGACCATCAAGAGGCTCACCGCAGACGGCATCCTCGAGCGCGTCGCCCACGACGCGTACCTCTACCTGCTTTTCCATCCCAACGGCTGCGACCTGCTCGGCCACATCGCAGCGTTTCTGCGCCCCGGCGGCGCCACCTATGAAAGTCTCGAGTCCGCGGCATCACAGTGGGGTTTCATCTCGCAAATCCCGCTCGGGCGCATCTCATGCGTGACGACGGGCGCGGAAGGCCTCGTCGATACTCGGTTCGGCGCCATCGAATTTGTACATACTGATGATGATTTGGATGCCGTCAAACGGGGAATAATCGACCGTATGCCGAGGAATCGGCTGCCGATCGCGACCGAGGAGCGCTGCCTGCACGACCTCGTCTCGAGGAAGCGCAGCCTGGAGCTTATCGATTGGGATGAAGTGGATGCTGATTGACCTCGAAGAGATTGCCAGCGATATCGCCAGCAAGGTCGATGGCGCCGGGCTCACGCCCGTCATCGAAAAAGAAATCGTCCATTACGAGATCATCCGGTCCCTCGGGAGGAACGGCCTGCTTCGAGATATCACCTTTCAAGGCGGGACTTCACTTCGTCTCTGCTATGGATCGCAACGATATAGCGAAGACCTCGATTTTGTCGCCGGCGACAGGTTCGATTCGCTCCCCTTGGATGATTTTTCCAAGACTTTGCGCTCCGATTTGCTGAAATCCTACGATACCGAGGTTAGCGTCAGGGAACCCAAGGTCGTCAATGATTTCGATGGCGTCGGGATGCGGAGATGGACGGTGTCCGTAAATACCAACATCGCGCGCCCCGACTTGCCGAAACAGCGGATCAAGCTGGAGATCGCGTCCGTTCCGGCGCATACGTCCACGATTCGCCGGGTCGCGGTCAACTATCCCGAACTCGATGGAATGTATGACGACTTCACGATCCGGTGCCAGACGCTCGAGGAGATTCTGGCCGACAAGCTCATCTCATTCTCCGCCACCGATTCGCATATCAGGCATCGCGACCTCTGGGATATCCCCTGGATTATCCGTGCGCAGGAAATCGATTTCCCTGCCGTAGCCGCACTTGTCGCGGCAAAGCACGTTGACTACCGCTGTCCCGTGCCCCTTGCCAGCATGATCGCCACCGGGACGCAACGTGCACGCGTCTGCTATGCCGATGGATCATTTACCGGGCAGATGCAGCGTTTCCTATCCCCTGCTGTCTTGAACCGCACGCACGATTTCGATAATCATTGCAATGCCCTCAATACCATCGTTGAGAAGTGCTTCGGCCGCGTCGCAACCTCCCTCGGCATCTTAAATGAGGTCGAGCGTGCCAGACGCAGGCTCGCGACCGAGATTTCATCGGGATCGATTTCGGCCGCCGGCGTGCCGAAAAGGAATCTTGGGGTTTCTTAAAGATATGGGTGGGGCTTACTTCTTGTCTTGCACAACTCGGTAACTAGGGCGGTTCTGATTGCCGCCGGGTTGCTTTAGTTGTGGTTCAGACGGTTTTCGGGGAATTATCCGATTTAATTGCTGATTGTTCTATAGTCAACTATTCCTTTACGGATGGTTACTGGCCTTTCCTTATCTTCTATGCTTTCAGCTTTCTTGAATGAGTATTCATTATCTCTTGTCGGATCTTCCAAAATGAATTTCTCGACACCTTTTGCCATTCGTCGAATCAAGCCTTCAAGATTGACTACGCAACTATAGGAGCAGTTTGTCATCTCATCTATGCCTATTCCATCATGCCCGTAACTGATAAGGAGGCTTTCGGGGTTTCCCGTCAAGCCCACCCCTATCGTTCTGTATGGGCTAAATTTGGCTCTATCTTTATTTTTGTCTTTATCTTTGGTTTCTTCTTTGCCTATGACCGACGAACCTGCATGGACTATTGAGCATCTGAGTTGATATAAATCTGCTACCGTGAATATGCCTTCACTCTCGATGCATTTAAAACCTTTTGCAACCTCTTTTTGTGTTTTCTCCGGTGCGCGTTCTTTTTCTTTGGAACCTTTAGGTCTTTTCAGCTGGAGATATCTTGCGCTCCAGATTCGATATTCAGTGCCATCCAATCTTGAGCATACGTCTGGAATTGTTAAAACCAAGGTAAGGGCAGCTATGACGCACCCGCAATCGTACGCATCTTCGCATTCTTTAATAAGCCTGCTTGGCGAACGGTATATTTCAGTGGGAAAGCCGCATCCATTTTCTATCGTTTTTACCTGTTCAACTAATTTGGGTTTCCATTTGACAATCGTGTCTATGAGTTCTCGATCGTATTTGTCTGTTTGCATTGAATCACCTTTTTTCTAAAGAGCTAAATTACCGGTTATTGGTATAGAGTTCTTGAATTGCTGTCATTCTGTCGCGAGTTATTCCAGGTAGCGGTTTCCCTTGCCGCAGTTGCAGTCCTCGCATAGGGTCTGGAGGTTGGACATCACCGACTTGCCGCCGCGTGATACGGGGACGATATGATCGACGTGGAGCTTCACGCCGTCCTCGCGGCCGCGCCCGCAGCGGATGCAGTGGAAGCCGTCGCGGTGTAGGACGTCGTAACGCATCGCGCGGGTCACCTTGGCGTGCTCGGCATCATTTGCCATGCAGCGGTCCTGGTATGACTTCTTGCGATGGAGACGGAACATGGCGGTGATCACCTCCGATATGAACCAGATGGCGAAAATCATGCCGATATACGGCTTCATGGCCTCTACCATTGCATCCATTTAAGATATTTCTTTCTTTTTGGCGGTGGGTATTCGCGGTAGTTGCGCCCAGGTTCCGGGCGCTTCGGTTAGCAGTTGCGGTGGTTGAGTTTTTTGTCTGGGCACCCGTCACTGATACCCATGCGGGCAGAAACGAGCGCGCGATAATAATCTGCCATGCTTTCTACCAAGCAGCCGTGGTAAATACGCTGATGGGGAGCGTCAACGGGAACATCATTACCGCGTTTACGGATATTGAGTTTCCAGTGCCCATCGGTGTCATCGCGTATAGCACTGACACGGCAACCATCGAACGGCGTCCCCTTGCAAAGCAAGCTGCAGGCGTAGAATTGCCGGCCTCGGTTGTCGCATCGACAGCCATCTGGTGAAACTATGTGGTCGATGGTTCTCAGGACGTGTTCCTCATCGTGGAACTGTACGTCCATGGGCTTGATTCTGCCTTGGCACTCGACCCAGACGTCATCCGGGGCGTTGACCATGATTTCAGTTACCTCGGGATCCCAAAACAACTCCCCTATTGGGGCGAATCGGAGCAGGTCGTCTACAATCAATTTGGCTGCCTGGTACTGAACAATTTCACCTTCTTCGGAAAAGACCGTGGAGCGACGTATATATGCCAGCGCCCGATCTTGGAGCGCAATGATGCAGGGTACCTGATCGACAAGGGCGTTCTGGATTTTCCGGTCGTTGGCGCAGTGAGCCATGACTTCTGCTAGGGCGTTGTCGTATTTACTATCGAGCATTGTCACTCCTTGGATTGATATACGCGGAGCTCCCACTGCTTGCGCTCGACTTTCGCAACGGCGTCCAGGATGAAGCCCGTGGTAAGCGAGAGCGCTGCCATGAACATGAGCGCCGCCGCGAGGATGGCGGTCGGTAACCGGGGCACGAGGCCGGTGGCGAGGTATTCGGTCACCACCGGCATGCCGGCACACTGGCCGCCGATGCAGAACAACAGGGCGACCAGCGAGAAAAACTTCAACGGGCGGTAGTCCTTGAACAGGGTGCCGATCATGGCGATCACCTTCAGCCCGTCCCTCACGGTGTTCAATTTCGAGACCGAGCCCTCGGGGCGGTCCCGGTATTCCACGGGGACATCGGCGATCCGCCAGCGGCGGTCGACGGCGTGGATCGACAGCTCCGTCTCGATCTGGAAACCCTCGGACAGGACTGGAAACGTCTTCACGAAAGGCCTAGACATCGCCCTGTAGCCGGTCATAACATCCTCGAAACCATAGCCGTATATCCATCTGATCATGGCGCGCACGAGGTCGTTGCCGAAGCCGTGGAAAGCGCGGGCGTTCTGCTGTGCGTAAGTGCCGTTGGATAGGCGATCGCCCACGACCATATCGGCCTCGCCCGCGAGGACGGGGGCGCAGAGGGAACGCGCCGATTCCGCGGGGTAGGTATCGTCCCCGTCCACCATGAGGTAGCAGGCGGCATCGATATCCCGAAACATCTGTCGGCAGACATTCCCCTTGCCACGACGAGGCTCATAGCGGACGGTCGCCCCGTGCTCCATCGCAATTGCTGCGGTCGTATCGGTCGAGGCGTTGTCATATACATAGACTGTAGCCTCGGGCAGCTCGCGATGGAAATCATCGACCACCTTGCCGATGGTCGGAGCTTCGTTATAGCAGGGGATAATGACCGCAATCTCGTCTCGAACCACTGGCTGCGCCCCCTATTTGATATCCAGATAGGTGCACGGAACGCTTACATATGCGCCTTGATGGTCCAAAACCTTGATATGGCCGTAGGAGGAATCGATGACGTCCGCATGGGCATAATCGGGCGGTAGGCGAAATAAATCCTCGCAGTCGATATGAGCCACGCACCGCTCATACCCGCCGCTACGGATAATCACGAGTTCGCGTACATCGGTCTTCTCGCGGCAATACTCAATAACGGTCATAAGAGTGCCCTTTCTCGGCTCTGCTTTCCAGTATCTCGAGACTTTTACCCCTGGTGAAAAAAGCTATTCGCTGAACTGGGCGGATAGCGAAAAAGGCACCCGTTGCCTGGGTGCCTCGTATGGGCGTTGCGAGCCCCGCCGTGATCCGGCGGGACTTTGAATGACTGGGCGGGTTACAGGTCGTCTTCCAGGATGGGATAGTGGGCGGTGAGGCTGCTGAACTTGCGGTAGTAGTCGCTCAGGGGGTCGGTCACGCGGTGGCGCTTGTCGTCGCGCTCCGCGGCCCTGGCACCGAAACGGGAGTAAGCAATATACACGAGGCATCGCCGCAAACGGGCAGGCGGAACGCCCGCGGCGGGCGCATTGCCGCCGCGGGCATCGTCGCGGTCACTTTTAGAAGAGATCGGCGAACATCGAATCGTCTTCCTCGTAGTCGTCACCGTCGCCTCCGCCCTCCTCATCATTGTCGTCGGGTTCCGCGTCGGAATCTTCGGCGGCTTCGCCGAGATCTTCGGCCGAGTTCCCATCGAAACCTGAACCGCTATCGATCTCGGCGGACTCGGTTTCCGAGCCGCCGGGTTCGAGGTTGGAATCTGCCTCCGAGCCGTCTCCCGCGGTGTCCGCGGGAGACTCGGGCTCGGCTGCGTCGGGTGCATCCTCGAGCGAAGCCCGATCGGTGGCGCCGTCTCCGGCGGCGGCTGTCGCAGCGTCGTCGGTTTCCGCGTCTTGGGACGACAGCGGTTCGCTTTCGGTCGCGGCATCGTCGGCATCGGAACCGTCCGAGACGGTACCTCCACCGCTCACCATGCCGCCCGCGGTCTTCATGGCGACGAGCGCGCCGCCGAAGGTCATGAGCTCCATGTGCGCGTACTGCTCCGGCTCGACCACGACCGTTGGCTCGGGGCGGAGCTCCATGAGGCTCCGGTCGCCGCGCGTCCAGGCTCCGCGGGTCCAGGTGATGCCCGAGTCGAGGTCGCTCCAATCGATCAGGTCATCGGCCATGAGCATGCCGTCGCCAAACGAGAGCACGGTCGGGACGATCGTCTCGTAGCTGCCGGACTCATAGTAGATGCAGAGGCCCTGGCCGTGGTCTCCCATGAAGTTGCCGCTGTCGTCGAACAGCACCTCGAACACCGATGCGGCCAAACGCGAGCCGTCCTCGGTCCTCACGAGGATCGGCTTACCGTCCGCATAGACCCCCTCGACGGTTTCCAGTTCGTCCGGCTCGATGATCGTCACGGCGCGCTTGAGGAGCTGCATGTCGTCGCTCGTGGTGATGAACACGCTGCGCTCAAGTAGCACACCCTGGTTAAGGTAATCGGAAATGTCGAGGAAGTCGTCCTCGAGCATGATGCCGCTATGCAGGTCCATGCGCGTCGTCTCGATCACGCGAACCCTGTCGTGCATCTTCACGATGATGTTCACCGTCTATCTCCTCCTCATATGGTTTGTCGGCGTATAGCCGTCGTCCCCGATATCCTCGCGGGTCGGTGCGTATGCTCGCGCGTCCCTCGCGTTGTTCTCTTCCCTCTTCTCGAGCTCGAGGTTCTTGACCTTCGGGTGCGAGTTCAGCAGCGCGTTGACGTCCGCGATGGTCGGCTCGTCGCCGAGGCTGTCGACGTCGGCCTGCGCTACGACTCCGGACTCCACGAGGTCTTCGAGATACTTCATCTGCTTCTCGGTCGCGGGGCGCTGGAGGTACGGCTTCCATCCGGGCTTCGCCCTCTTGGCATCCCCGTCGGGTACGGCGACCGTCACAGGGGCGTCCTGCAACCATTTGCTTCCGGCGATGCCGTAAGCCGAGCGCTCCGCACGCAGGTCCGCCTCGCGCTGCTCGCCGACGATCTTCGCCTTGGCGCGTTCGTGGTCGCGCTCGATCTGCTTGATCATGTCAGGAGTCAGCGCGCCGGCCGCGATCGCCTGCGAATAGGCCTCCCTGTAGCGGACATACTCGCGCGTCAGCTCGGCGGTCTGGTCCGCGGTGATGACCTTCGCGCCGCGCCGGTTGCGCCCGGCGCCCTTCTGCCTCTCGCCGCGGCCCCGTACATCGGTGGGGCCGATCGGCATCTGCGAGAATGTCAGGACATCGACTGCAGCGGAAAGGCGTCGCGACCGGTTGCGGATGTCGCCCGCGGCGGAAGCGAGTTCCGCAGCATCGGCCCTGACGCCCTCGCGACGTGCGAGGAGGTCGGTATAGGTCGCATCGGTGAGCCAGATGCCGCGCTCGGCCATCCATTTGCGAATCGCCTCCATCTCGCGAAGTTCCGCGGCGTTTTCCTCGCGCCATGACGCCAGCGTGCCCGGATCGGTCGGGCGCGCCGTCAGCTGCGCGGCGCAGGCCGTGTAGACCTCGACCTGGCGGATCGCCTCGGCGGTCTGCTCGGCCTCCAACTTGAGCGCGTCGGCCCTCGCATCCAGCACGTCGACTTCGGCGGCCAGGCGCTTTGCGTCGGCCGCCATGTCCGCGTAGCAGCGGTAGCCGCGCTCGCGGATGATGTTCACGGCGTCGGCGGCGGCTGCGAGGCGCGCGGCGGAGCGCTCGAGCCTCTTCGACCGCTCGAGGTTGTTGGATGCGACCGCCTCGAACGTCATGGGCGGCAGCACTACGTCCGGGACAAGGTCCTCGGCGCACATCTTCACGTTCGAGCGCCGTCCCTCGAGGCGCACGGCCAGGCGCTCGCGCAGTCCCTCGACGGTATATGAGTCGTCAAGCTTGTATCCCTTGACGGGTCGCCCTTTGCCCTCGGGCGGGTAGAACGTCAGTACGCCGCGACGGTTGACGTTGATGCGGTAGCCCCTCTCGGCCAGGCGACTCTCGAGTGCGTGCCATGTCCGGCAACCCTGAAGGGCGGCCTCGATATCGTCATGCATGGCGTCCGTCCAGAGGCTCCTTCCGCTGTACCGGGCGCGTCGCTGGGCGTCCGTCTCATGCCTGCGCGGCGGCCGCGCCTCCTGCAGGACGACCTCGCGGCGTCGGTCGGGGCGCGGCGTTCTCGCGTACCAGGAACCGTCCTCGTCCCTCGAGAACTTGAAATTGTCGAATGCGCTGTAGCCGTAGTCGCAGCAGATGCGCTGCAACTCCATCGCGTCGGCCTGCACGTCATCGTCGTCGAGGTGGATCTTTTTGCCGTCGACCGGATGCACGGAGTTGACCACGACATGCGCGTGCGGGATGCCGTTGTCGACATGCGTCTCGATCACCCACTGGTATCCGCCGTAGCGCTCCCTCACCCAATCGTATGCCAGCGTGTCCACCGCCTTGGCATCCAGGTTGTCCTCGGGGTCGGGCGAGATCACGAAGTGGTAGTACTTGCGCCCCGTGTCTTTTTCGAACATCTGGCGGATCGTGTCCATCTGCACATCCCAATCGGCGTTATCGAGATCAATCGAGCTCGAGCGGAACGTCATGGCGCGGCCGTTGCGCGCAAGGTAGTCCTTTATCTGCCTACAGCCGCCGAATTTCCGGGCGAGCGTCTTGAGCATCGCCATGCTAGCGCTCGACCTCCGATTGCTTCCTTAGCTGCACCATGAGCCCGCGCGTCTCCGCGAGCGCTTTGCAGTACGGTTCCTTCAGCGTCGCGACGAAGTTCTCGATTTGCTCAACGAGCTCGCGGCGGCGTTCGTTGCTCACGTCCGGCATTTCCTGCAAGAGCAACAGGGTGTTCGCCGCGGCGGCGAGCTGATTCAGGTTCACGCCCTGCTTGTTGAGCTCGTAGAAGTATTTCTGGAAGAAATCGGGGTCGCCGATGTAGTACATGGGCGTGTGGAGGATACGGTCGACCATGAAGCGGGACTGCGTCATGCCCGCCTTCCGCGCGCTCGAGCGTATGAAGGTGTCCTCGTATGGCGTCACGTTGAAATGCTTCTGCACCGTGCGGTGCTCGGTATCGAGCAGCCCTTCCAAAGCCTCCTTCACGTCCACGCGCTCGCCTCCGGGCAGCTTCGCCAGCGTAAATTCCTGCTTGCCGTAGATCGCTGTCTCGCGGATGAAGTCAGACACTGTCATATTGGCAAGCTCCGCTTTGGCACGCACCTTATTCAGTTCGGTTTCAGTCAGGCGAACGCGGATGTAGCGTTCCCTGCCGTCCCTGCTGGCCGTCAAAGTCTCTCCTATCTTCTCGCGCACCAGTGCGCGACCCCGGTCCAAGGGCGGAGCCCTGGCAAGCGCCGGAGGCGGGCTGGTTTCCGTCAGCGGGCTGTGCCCGGTGGCGGAAATCTGACCGGCTCCGACGGCATACTTGTGGCCACATCTGCGATGGGGGTACAAGTATGCGTCTCTTGCGAAGTTTTCAGTATCCTACCCCTATTTGCCTGTGTTTAAACCGGTTTACACCGGTCATCCGATGCCGTTATACCGTCCGCGTTTCGGCTGTCCCTCGTCTCTTTCGCGACGAACGGGACGCTGCTCATCTGTTGCAAGTCCGATACGGCTCGGATACCGTCACGGCCGTATAAGTTGTTTTCAGCGATGAGAAGGAGGGTCATATGGATGCTGACGATTGCGCCCGTATCATCGAGGGGGTGGCCGCCGTGCTCGATCTGCTCGCGGCCGAGGGCGATGCCGTGGACGACCCGGCGCCGATCTACGAGCTGCTTGCGGAGAGATGTCGGCATGTCCGCGTGGCACTCGAAGTTATGACGGGGTGCGGTAGCCTGCGTGCCCGATCGCGGCAGGAGTCTTGCGCGCGGGCGCGTGTCCAACGTCTCGGTGCGCGCCGATCCGATACCTCCCGGCTCCGGCGGGCGCGCATCGAGGCGGGGCGGGGCCTGGCCGTCTGTGTCCGCCGCGAGCGTTTCCGCTCGCTTTCCATCGTTGTCCGGTCAGTGTTCCGGGCGTTGCGTCGCGACATGAAAAAGGCCGCCACCGTGTTCCGGTGGCGGCCTCTCGCCCGGCGACCCTCGCCAATGCGAGGTCTACGCCTTCTTGTCCGCGAGACGTTCGTAGTCGTCGCTCGAGAGCACCACGGCATACACGGCGCCGCCCTTCATCAGGTACGCCATGCCGTTGCGCTCGATGCGGCGCTCAATCTCGGCCTGCGGGTCGCTGACGCCGCCGAGGTCGACGCTGGACTCCATCAGGCGTCTGATGTCGTCCATCGTCAAGTTCTGCATCTGCTCGGTGAACGCTTGGCGCTTCTGGCGGGCGCGGCGCTTCTCGCGCTTCTCGGCCTCGGCCGTCTTCTTGGCAGCCTCGGCTGCGCTGTCCGCAGTCGAGGCCTTCGGCTTCTCGGTCGCGGTCGGCTCGATGTCGTACGGGACATCGCTATCGGTATCGAACATATTCTCCCTCCCCTCTGGTCACGTCGCCGGCATTACCATTCGATGCTACCCAAAAGCGCCCGGTCCCAAACGCCGGCCGCCGTATCCGCAGTCCTGCAATTGCGCGGGCCGTTTCCGCCGCCTGTTTCGCGCGTTGCTCAAAAAGGATCCCCGCCATCGGTTCCGATGGCGGGGATCTGTGCTACTTGAAACCGCGACGGTGCGAGCCGGCGGTCTTCATGTGGCATCCGGCATGCCCTATGACTATCAGCTCGTTTTCCCGATCGATGTAGAAGTGAAGGCGGAAGGTGTTCTTCTGGCTCCTCCCCTTGATGTGGGCGGAGATGTCGACGGTTCGGCCGCCGTAGCTCCTCTCGCGCATCTTCATCAGATCGGCGCGCGCCCTGGTGGCGCTGCTCTCGCTGAAGGTGAGCTCGTAGCCCGTACGGCGCTGGAACTCGTCTGCGACCTGCCCCTCGCAACCGTCGTCCTCGAACAGGAGGCCGTAGAGCGCCGTCGCGGTGCTGCGGACGATATCCCATTCCTCGGCGAGGTTGCCGTCGTAGGACTTCGCGGAGTCCATTGCCTCGGGCAGGACGACGATACGTTCGGGCCAGATGGATCGCGCGAGCTTCAGGAGGTCCGTCAGGTCGCGCGGGATCGACTGGAGGCATTCGGCCACCCTCGCGGCACCGTCGTCGTCCGACGGTGCCGCGCACTGCGCCGCCTTGCGTTCGAGCGCGCGCTTCTCGCCTTCGAGGCGCTGGACGGTCCTCGTGAGCTCGTCCACCTTTGCCGTGGCGTCGGAATAGCTCCGCTCCTGGTCCGTCGCGATCTCCTCCCAGGCCTCGGCATCGGCACGCAGGCGCGCGTTCTCCGCGCGCAGCCCGTCGATATCGGCGACCGGCTCGGCTGCCGCCTTCGCGCGCGAGCGCAGGCGCTCGATGCGCTCGCCCTGCCGCTCGCTCTCGACTCGGCTGCGCAGCCACAGCACGTCGCCGATTCCGGCGACGTCGCCCGGTCGGGCGTCGATGCCGCGGCCGAGGCCCTGCATGAGCACGTTGATGAAACCGTCGCGCCCGCCCGCGGCATAGCGCTCGATCCTGTGGCGCGTGAAGAGCGTGCAGGCCGATAGAGATTCCTCGCCCGACAGGTCGATGCCCGGACGGTATACCATGACCGCGCTGCGCCCGATCCTGTAGCGCCCGGCCGGTGTCCGGTCGGGCAGCAGGTCGCGGAACGCCTGCACCAACGCGCCGTCGCGCATGTCGATGACGTACACGGTGGCCATGCCCACGAGCTTCGATGCGAGCTCGGTCGCATCCCATACGGGGGTCTTGCCGTCGTCGTCGGTCGTCATGAGGACGATCGGCAGGCAGCGCGCGCGATCGGTCAGGCTCGACATGAAATCGCGCTTTAGCGTGTCCGCGTCAAGGTATATCTCCTCGACGCTCACACGCGACGCGCCGATCCTCACGTCTAGCTTTCCGTTCGCAAGGATATCGCGCACGACGCGCGGCACGGACGGCAGCGGGTTGCGCTGGTATCCGAAAAAGCCGTTGACGGCGTAGTGCGATACCTGCACGTTGAGGATGCACCCGCCGTCTCCGGCGGGTGCGAGGCCGATCCTCGTGTGCCAGCGGCGGCGCGAGAACTCGCCGTCGAGCTCATCGGCCTCGACCGCCCATGCCGCGCCTTGCGCGCCGGATAGGCCGAGAAAGCGGACGGCCTTGGCGGCGTCGGGCTCGTCGGCGGCCGTCCAGCCCGCGGGCACCGCGATGTCCGCGGCGCCCTCCGGTACGTCCAGGCCCTTGGCGTGCAGCCAGCCCATGACGATCTCCTTCACGGCCTCGGCCGCGTCCGCGCCGTCGGCCGCTGCGACCTCGAAGCGCGCGCGGTAGTGCGGTGTCTCTCCCGATATGGTCCTCAGTGCGGGAGCCAGGGCGGGAGACGCGGGGCGCTGGACTGGGACGGCGGCAGGTTCGGGCAGCTGTGCGGCCTGCACTCCCCGGCCCCTCAGCACCCTTCAAATGGCCTCCTTGAACGGGGCCTCCATAACGTCGTAGACGGTATCGGGCGACGTCACCTTCGCGACCTGCTCCAGGGCGCGCATCATGTCGTTCGCGTCGCCCTCGTTGCGGAATACCATCACCGGGGCCGTCCCCAGATCGCCCGTGCACATGAGCGTGTAGCACCTGGCCGGCTCCGTCTCCGGAGCCTTTGTCCCCGCGGCCGCCGTCTTCTGCCCGTCCGTTTTCGATACCTTCTGCATTTCCGTCTCTTCCTTCCCCATATCCTGTGACTGTCGCGCGGCATCGGCCTCCGATGCCGCCTTTCGCGCCTGGCGCTTCTTTATCTTTCGGTCGCGGCGTTCCATCGCACGGCGCTCCTCGCGGTTTAACGGGCGCCTCGCAGTCCCCATACCGTCGTCGATGCTGCCCTCGCAGGCTTCCCTGGCCCCATCCTCAGCGAGGTCGAGGCCTTCCGCCTCCACCCACGAATCGAACTTCGCGACCGCCTCGCCTTGCGTACAGCGGTACGTTCTGATCATGAACTTGGCGTTGGGCATACGGACATGCCCCTCATAGCAGCTGTCCTCCAGCTTCCACAGCCCGGCGCGGTAGCGGTCGCCCTTTATCAGCTTACGAGTCGACATGGATCGCCCCTTTCATCACCGGAGCGCCATGTCCTGCGGCGACCATGGGGGCGCCGCAGGACGGGCAACGCGTGCACACCGATACGGTCACGCGTGCGCCGCATCGCCCGCAGGTGTAGGAATACAGGGCGCGGTCTCCGCGCTCCGTGCGCTCCGGGGACGCCATCAGCGAGACCGGGGCAATCAGGTCGGCCAGGCGCATCGCCGCGATTTGGTAGGAAGATCGATCCGACCACCCCTTGATATCCAGGGCAGCGAGGATGCGGGCGGTGAAGCTGTCGGCATCCAGCGTGTCGGTGGCGCGCGCCTGGCGGCGGAGGCCGGCGAGACAGCCTAGCTCGCCGCACGTCATCCCGTCGGCGTCCGGCATCGCCTCGCGGGCCGCCGCGAGCCTCACAACCGCGTGCAAGCAACCCAGATAGCCCAGACGTCCGGCGACGTCCACGGCATCGCACACCTCCTCGGCGAAACCCGCACAGTCCATGTGGTGGACGCGGGCCGCGACGGCCTGGAGTCGCAGGGCGGTGCGGACGCGCCCGGCATCGGCATCCATCTAGGCCTCCTTCTTGCCGAGATCCGCGATATAGGGCGCGACGCGGTAGCCCTGGGCGCTGTACTCGAATGCTGTCATTTCCGTTTTCCCTTCTATTCGATGGCGTTCCGACCGGCCTAGCGGTCCTTGCGCAGATGCTCCTCGAGCAGCGAGCGCATGAGGTCGCTCGCACTGCGGTAGCCCTCGCGGCGGTGCTCCACCAGGTACTCCTTGAGCTGCCAGTAGAGGTCGTCGGGGACGATCACGCTCAGGCGGTGCGTCGGACCCTCAGAGGCCGCCGCCTTTTTCTCAGCTGCCGGCTCGGAGTCGGGGTTCACGACCTTCTCGACGATCGTCTCCTGGCGCTCGACCATCTCCTTGGAGGTGTCAGTGAAAAAGCTGTTGATGGCGGAGTCCGCCTTCTTAGTCCTCGCCATTACAGCATCGCCTCCACCTTGTCCAGAATCCCCTCGATCGCGTCCGCCGCGCGGCCGCCCGGCTGCACCTCGGACACCGGTCGGTTGAACGACGCGCCGCGCTTGAACGCCTCGGCGGTCGGCACGCAGCCCAGGATGGGCAGGTCGTCGGCGGTGAGGAAGTCGGTAAAGCTGCGGTCGATGATTCGCTTGTCGGAATAGCGGTTCACGATCAGGCCGATCTCGAGCTCGGGGTTGACGCCCGTGATGAGCTGGATCGTGCGCTTCATCGCGCGAAGGCCGCGCTGGCTGGGCTCGACGGGGACGATCGCGATGTCGGCGACCTCCACGCAGCCGCCGAGCTTGTCGTTCAGATAGCCCGGGGTGTCGACGACGGTGACGGCCTTCTCGCCCTCGACGGTCTTCTGCTCGTGACTCGCGCCGCCCTGCGGGTCGAGGTTGATGAAGCCGACCTCACGCCCGCGGCGCTCGAGGCCCCAGGCGATCTCGTCGGCGAACGTCGTCTTGCCGACGCCGCCCTTTTGGTTGACCAAAACGATTGTCTTCATGTGTTTCCCTTCTACGGGTGCCGCCCGATTTCCGGGCGGCCTTCTCGGATATCTGCCGCCTGCCGGCGGCGGGCACGGGGCCGGCGAGTCGCTACCGGTCCCGCATCCGCCGACGGCAGGGCGCTAGGGCCCTGCCGCTGCCATATATGTACCCAGTTATGCGGATGCGTAAACGCACATCTGCATACTTGTGCGGATGCGCGTTTACTTATTCTTGCCCGCCGGCGCCGCTATGCGCCGTATTCCGACGCCCTCGCGGCGCGATACGCGCGGCGCGTTTCGACCTTGCGGCTGCACTCCTTCCGTGCCGCCACCGTCCTCTCCGCCACGTCGTAGGCGTACGCGATGAGCGCGCCCGCCACCGGGAACACGGCGCAGTTGATGTAGACATAGCTGTATGCGAGCATGAACCACATCCCGACGAGCCCCGCGACCAGCGCGGCGGCGGCGGCGACCTTCTCCCTTCCGCTCGGCTCCATTACTTCCCTCTTGCAACCGGCCATGACGGCCTCCTTCCGATATTCGGCGATCCCGCGCCGACGCGGTCGCGGCCTCCCTTGCCGCTGGTATGTATGTACCCAGCTGCGCACATGCGTAAACGCACAAACACGTAAATGCGCACGTATGCGTCTGCGTAATTCGATAATTTGCCCAGCGGGCCGCCCGGACACCGGTCGGCAGGCCCCTGGCCTGCGATTTCCATGGCCGGATGACCGGCGGGACCCCATCCGTCCCATAGGCAGCCGGGTGTGGGAAACGTGTGGAGACGGGCTACGGTATGAAAAAGCCCCGCCGTCTCCGGTGGGGCGATCACTTGAGTATGGGGTTGTACGGGTCGGCTAGAACGGGATGTCCTCGTCCGCAACCTCGACGGCGGGAGCCTCGGGGACCGCATACTGCTGTCCACCATCAACCGCGGCAGCAGGAGACGCGGCAGGGCGGGAGTTCATGAACTCGATCTCGTCGACGATGACCTCGAGCTTGCTGCGCTTCTGGCCGTCGCGCTCCCAGGAGCTATAGCGCAGCTTGCCCTCGATCGCGACCTTGCTCCCCTTGGAGATATAGCGGCCGACAGCCTCGGCGCGGGTGCCGAACATGGTACAGTCGATGTAATTGGGATAGTCCTCCCACTCGCCGGTCTGCGGGTTCTTTCGGCGATCGTTGACGGCGATGCCGAACGAGAGCACCTGGGTGCCGGCCGCGGTGGCGCGGAGCTCGGGATCGCGGGTGAGGTTTCCGGTGATGTTGACTCGGTTGATGCTCATTGGCTTCTATCCTTTCGGTTCCGACGGGGGGGCCGATCCCCCCGCCTTCGTCGCCATGTATGTACCCAGATGCTCAGATGCGTAAGCGCATAGATGTGCGTTTGTGCGGCTATGTATTGGGCTGGCACCGGAGCCCGGCGTTTTCCATGGCCGGATGACCGGAGGGACCCCATACGTCCCGTAGGCAGCCGGTTGTGGGAAACGCGTAGCGATTCCTCCGGTTCGGTTCTCGCCCAGTTTGAATCACGGGGCGGTTCAGAAGGCGTGCGTTCGGCGCCGGTTAGGGTCCGGGGCCGGCTCTACACGTGGGACGCATATGGCGCCGCTGAAGGATGCCTCGTCGTAGGCGTCGCGCAGTGCGGCGACTAGGCATTCGCGTGTAACGTAGAAGTCCGGCTCCCATTTCTCGCCGTCGCCGCCCGTCACCCGATACCATCCCTCGCCCTGCCAGACCTTCTCGACCGCCTGATCGATCACAGAGATTTCGGCGTAGGGCAGATGGATCTCGCCGGCATCCCCGTAGGCACCGCGAAGGTCGTCGGCAAGGTCCGCTTCGGTTCCATACCATGTGGCCGGATACGATCCCATCCCGTCGGTGAAGCAGATTCGGTACCAGCCCTCGCCCTGCCAGCATTCCTCCAGATCGGCAGCGACGGCGCGCCCGATCTCGTCATCGTCCGTATACATGGCTGCTCCTTGCCCAAGTCGTTCATTCGGTATTACCAGTTGATACCCCGTTCGGGCGCATCGGAAACAGCCGATTCCGATGCGGACGGGAAGATACGGACAGGCGGCCTTCCTCCCCGATCTCAATTTAGCGGGCATGAGCGGGGGCGATTCGGGGTAAACGGCTCTCTAGGGAAGCCGTGGGAGCGGGATGGAACGGAAACGGAAGGATATGGACATGGCTACGGATCACGACACGGTGTCGCCCATCGAGCACGATGAGACGGCGAACCTGAGGCTCGCGCTGATGGAACGATGGAGGGAGTCCTGCGGGCGCGTGGCCGAGAGGTTCGGACGCCGCAGCGACATCCCCTTCTACTCGAGCGCGCTGTCGGCACTCGCCGGCGAGTGCGCCGACGACATGGGCAAGTCCGGCAGGGTTGCCGAGGCGGCCGTCGCCATGCTCGCCGACGCGCTCATGGAAAAGGACCCGCGGGGATATGCGGACAGCGCCGAGGCTGCCGCCAGGGAGCTCGAACGCCTCGTCTCGTCGATCGCATACGCGGACGCACTCGGACGCCTGCGCGCAGCAAACTCGACGTTCGAGACGCGCATCCTTGGGGAGATCGACGGAACCGACCCGGATGCACTGCCGGCGGTGCCGGATGGCCTCGTCGGACCGTCGGATACGGCCACCTGCACGATCGATATCCTCGGCGGGTCGCAGGAGGACAACCGCGAGGTGCTGGACACCTGCGGCGCCATGATGATGAACGAGGATCCCGATATCGGAGACTTCTGCTTCATCACGTTCATGCTGCGCGACGGCTCGCCCAAGACGGGTATCTTCTGCAAGATATGCGACTCCCGCCGCGTGCAGGACGCTTGGGAGCGGGCCTATTCCGACTACACGAACGGCAACCGCATCGGGTCGGCCGAATAGGCATGGCCATAGGCCGCCTGCTGCGCGGTGAGACCGCAGCGCGGGCGGTACCGCCCCGGATGCCCTCCCCGTTGGGATCGCAGGGCGGTATCCAGGGTGGGAGACGGCGGGGGTATCGCGCGCGTGGCGCGCGATACCGAGCGGGAGGGAGGTCCGGCACGTGGGCGGATGCAGCAGGTTCGACGCCAAGGTCGTCCCCATAGCGGTCGAGACCGACCGAAAGTGCGGGCTCAACACCCCGAGGGCAATCGTGTGCGACGGGCGGCGCTTCGAGATCGCCAGGGTCGGCGCGACGCTGCCCTGCCCCAGCATGTTCGGCAAGGCGGACGCCACCGTGACCGGCGTCCTAGTGGACGTCGGCGGTCGATGTGTCGCGCGCGGGCTGATCTGCGACGACGGTCTGTGGTTCTCCGTGAAGCCGGACGGGTAGAGGTCCGTCCAGGTTCGTCTCCGTAGACGGCCGCGCCACAGATAACATTGTCGGCAAGGATTGAGAAAGAGAGATGCCGCAATGCGGAAAGACACCTACAGGATTGGCGACGGGACGTTCGCGTTCTCCCCCGCCGTGTTCGATTCGTTGCTAGGACACGGCGCCAAAGGCGCCGCCAGGATGCGGGAGCTCGCGGGCGCGATGCACGTCTCGATCTCATCGATTAAGGACTGGCGGCGCGGGACGCACGCTCCGAGCGACTTCGAGAAGGTCGAGGATATCGCCTGCTGGGCGCACATCGACGTCGCCGACCTCCTCATAGAATCAGGAGATAGGACCATGGACGAAAAACTCACCGAAAACCAGCTGGATGTGCTCTGCGTGCTATGGAACCAGGCCTACGACTTCCTCGACCTGTGCGAGGAGACCGATCATTTCGTCTGGCCGACTACAGACCTGCGCTGCGTGCCGGACTCGATTCTGCACGACATCAAGGTGAACCCGGAAGACGATAAGTCCCGTCCTCCCTGGGAGATCGGCACCGAGGACCTGTTCCTCCAGACGCTCGACGCGTACCTCCGCGCGTGCCGACGCGCGACCCCATATGTCGGGGAGAGCGATATCTTCGTCAGGCTCCTGGGCCTCTGCGACATCATGACCGAGACCGCCTTCGGCGAGGACGACGGCAAATGGCTGCCAGACCCGGATATGATTTTCGACCCGCATGAGGATGGATACGTCAGCCCGATGGAGGCCGCGGAGCTCAAGTGCAGGAAGCTGCTCGATGAGATCAGGAATGACCTGTTGGCGCTACGCCCGACGGCGGGTAAATAAGGCTAGTTCCGCCAGATAGCACGACGGCCCCGCCCTCGGAAGGACTGCGCAGCGATGATCGATTCCGAGTTCGCATATAAGCGTTCGACATGGCGATGATTGATTGATTCCATATCCAGATTTCAAGACAGGGGCCGTTTTCGGCCCCGTCCTTTTCCCGAACCCGGTCCGGCGATTTTTCCGCGGCGTGCGTTTACGTTTCCCCTCAGGGGGTACAAGAGAGGTAGAGCAGGCGGTATGGGGCCGCCCGGTGCGCATATGGGAGGACTATATGGAAACGATCTTCGTGACGGAATCGCGCGAGATGCTGTTCACGGGAACCGAGGATATCGACGTGCGGCCGCTCCATTCGTCGGAGCTGCATTACGAGGGGGACAGCCGGGAGGAGGCACTGCGTGCGGCGCATAAGGTCTCGGCGGCCTCCAGGGTCGGGGTCTGCCAGCGCGGTTTCGCCCGGTTCGTCGCCACAGTGAGCGAAATCACGCGCGACGGCGAGGGGTTCACGGAACACATGGATACGGTCCACACCGTCGACCCGCTCGACCGCATGCCCGAGCTGCGCACGCTCGCGCGCGAGGCGGCCGCGAACCGTGCGGACGGGAAGATCATCCGCCATATCGCCGGCCACACGGAGGCGATCGACGCTGCGAAGCGTGCCGGGGACTACTACAGCCTGTACCGCGTGGAGGGATCGGCCTTCGGGGACTTCTCTTGCTACCGGGTCGGACATGCGCCCTACAACGGGACGCTCTACCTTCCCGCGGGGTTCCACGATTACGGCATTGCCACCGTCGACGAGCTTTTCGTCGCACTCGCGGTCGGACGCTGCGAATTCCTGTGCGAATACCAGGACGAGATCGATGAGGTCTATCACGGGCTCTTCGAGAAGAGAATCTAGATGAAAGGAACGGATATGCAGACCATCCACACCAAGGCGGGCTTCAAGGTGCTGCGCGAGAGCCTGGGGCTCTACCAGTCCGACGTCGCGGAGGCAGCGGGCGTCGACGTGAAGACCGTCAAGAACTGGGAAAGCCCGCGCCTGCCGCGAGCCCGCGCCACTGCCGTGGCATGGAAGTACCTCGAGAATCTGGCGGAAATCCAAGAGCGCGAGGTCGGGTGCCTGGTGGAGAAGATTGTCGATGAGACGGACGGCAACCCCTACCCGCTCCCCTACTTCCGCGAGCAGGACTTAGCCGCGGAGGATGCGCGCGCGGCGCGGATCTCGAACGCCATGACCAGAAAGGTGGCCTTTGAGCTCACCAGGTTGGCCATCCCCTACGAGTTCCGCTTCGAGGAGGAGGCCGCGGACGATGAGCGGCTGAGCGAGATCTGGGATATGTAGGCAGTCGTTATTGGGCCGGTACCGCGGAGGTGCCGGCTCATATTAGAAAAGAGCTCCGGTTGCCCGAAGCCCCTGTCTCAATGATGTCGATGAGTACGCCTGGCAGGCACAGGTAACTCTCTGTCGCCACTTTGCCGCTCGGCCCGGTGAAAAGCATGGAAGACGGGGTTTCCACCGTTTGCGTCGAACGCGCGGCCATCGGCGAGCGCGACGGAAAGCTCCTCGAGCCCGTCGATGAGATGATCGGCGTTCGCAACGCCGCATATGTCGTAGGATGCGAGGTCGTTCCATATCTCGAAGCGCCTATACCACGACATCGACGCGATTTGACCATCGACGAGACTTGCAGCCTCCGATGCGACCTGCTCGCCGAAATCTTCCGTGACGCAGGCAAGAAACTCGCTTCGCGTATCCGATACGAAATCCTCGGCCGTGTAGGCCGACGTCACGGTAAAGCTGGACTCCACGGTGGCGGTCTCGCTATCCTTCGTCTCGGTAAGGATGCCAAAATCAAGCGCCGGGGCGGTTACGCAACGAAGGCCATGACGGCGACCACCCATGACTTCCTGCCGTCAGATACTCTCAGCCAGGCGCAGGTATCCGCGAAGCTCTCGCCTCGCGAAGTTCAGGCTTGAACGAAAATCACCGTTTACAAAAGGCCCGCCAATCTCACGCTCGCCGACAAATACCGTCGCCATATAGCTTTGCATACCCATATCGAGTCCCTTCTGAATATCTGCTTGTCCCTATTGATTGGATGCCAGGGCAAATCACGCGGTCGGGGTGCCTAGGTCGATTTCGGCCAGGACGTCGCGGATATCCGCCACATCCCTCACTGCCATGACGATGCACCTGATCGATACCGCCGCCGCGACCACGGATGTCAGGAGGACTGCCACGCCGACGTCGTGGGCCCAGATGACAATCCCCACAGCCATAGTGATGGCGAGGCCAACGATCCAGCAGATGAGCGCGTTGCGCGACTCGTCGAGATACGATCGCGCATAGACCTCCAAAATCTCGCGGTCGATGCCCATCTTGCCGAACCTGTCGATGTATCTGGACATCCTCGACGACATGCCGTGCTCGGTCCATGCAACCATTTTCAGAAAACCCATGGTCGCAATCGCCGCGTTGAATGCCATGGCCATGCAAGGAACCAGGTCGATATTTTCACTGATGAACGGCGCCATGCGGACCATCCCCTCCCGTTTCGTCTCTACTCGATGTGAGTCTACCCATATGCGCATGTACGTAAACGCATAGACGCGCATATACATATATGTGTGGACGTGCGAGCGGGGCGGCCTATTGCAGGCCCGGGTTCACGATGCAGTAGCATCGCTCCGACCTCGGCTCCTTCTCGCCGGGCGCCATCACCTTGACCGTGACCGGAACCGTCTCAGAATCGGGGGCGAACGCCGTGAACGACTTCAATTTCCCGCCCGGCTCGATCTGCTTCTGCGCCCGCTGGTCCTGCACCTTGTAGGACCTGTCGAGCTTGATCCCGTCCTGGTATGCGTTGATGTCGGTATAGGGTGCGACAGCGTCCGAGTCCGTGACGTTCTCGAAGGTATAGGCAACCCGGATGTAGCGGAACGGCTTGCCGTCCGGCCCCGTGCCTTCCTCGATCGTCACGCGGTCGATCGAGATGCCGTCCACGGACGCCTGGGCGGACTGCTGCGGCGCGAACGGCGACGAGGTGCCGGCATCGCCCGACTTCCCGGCGCCGCCGTCGGAGGAGCCGGCGTCCGGCGCCCCGTTCCTCACGCAGCCCGCGAGTCCGGCCTGCGCCGCCATGACCGCGAGGCCCACGAACGCTCGCCTCGTCATCGCCGTCATCGTATAGACATTCTTCCCCGTCACCTGTGAATCTCCTTTATGCTCTTCAAAATGGGGGCGGTGCAGACGCGGTGCCGAGTCTCACGTATCGCAGCGCGCCTGGCCTCGTCCTGCATGAGCTTCGGTCTCCCCTCGCGAAAGGCCGCGGCCCTTCTCGCCGCCGCTGCGAATTTCCGCTCGGCCTCGTCGAAGTCGATATCGCGCCACGCGCGATCCCCGCCCGTGCCGGATATGAAAACCGACGGCACCACATGGCTGCTGTCCGCATAGTCCGCCGGGACGGACATCTCCGCATAGCCCGACGGCTCGCTGCCGTCCGGCAGCCGGTACACGACGAGCTCCTGCTTCCTGCGTTTGCTCACGCGGCGCTCGCACAGCTCGGGATGGAACGCCTCGTACGCCATGGCGCTATATGGGGAGCAGGAGAAGCGGTACTCGAATAGGCATTCCGCTTCCCTCCGATGCCGTTCCGCCTCCTGCACCCGGGCCGCAGCCTGCGCCCGGATCCGGTCGCGCTCGGCCGCCTCCTCGGGCCCGAGCTCGCGGAACGCCCCGACCACGGCGGCCTCGTCCAGGGCGAAGAACTCCGTCTCGCGGGCGTAGGCGCCGGTGTGGTGCCAGGACGAGTAGGCGATGAACCGGTCGAAGAGCGCGGCCTTGGTCTCGGACTCGACCGCGGGGTCGTAGAGCAGGTCCATCTCATCGCAGTAGCCCCTCAAGGCGCCGAGGATCGCCGCCTTGGTCCATTTCGAGCGGGGCATCTCCCCCGCCTCGTAGGCCGCCCGCGCGTTCGCGCTCATGGAGGCGCCGATGTATCCCTTTTGCCCGTAAGCCACCCTAGACATGTCAAACCCTTCGCGCGGATGCGTGCCGTCCCAGCTTTTTCTACCCCGTGCGCGGGAAGTCTTTCACTCGATTCGAGCCGGTGCAGGGACATTTTTATCCGTCGAGTTTCGGTAGGGGCGTGTAAAGCGCGGCGGGGGCGGGTATCAAAGCTGCTGTGTATGCCAATTCCAATAAAGAGGTGGTCCATGTCCGACCCGATCGCCGCGGCCGAAGCCGCCGGCAAAGCCCGCGATATCGCCAACCGCTTCGAGACCGCCGTATTCCTCATCGCATACGGCATCGCCGAGAAGGACGGCCTCTACGAGGCCGACCCGCATAGGTATCCCTACAGCCAGGCATTCAGACACGGCATGAATATCCTCGCCGCGCTGTGCGCTGAGTGCTCCGACGATGCGGCCTGTAGGCCACGAAATCGACCCGGCTGGCGTCATCGACCCAGACCTCGCTCGCGACCAGGGCGTTCTCGCGGCACAGCCTCGCCCATACCTTCTCGGAAAGCTCGGCGGTCACCTCGCCGCGGTTTCGTTTCCCCTCCATGGGACACACTCCCCTTCGATGTAAAAGGCCGCCCGACGGTCTGCGCGACGTGCGGGCGGCCCGCGCCGGTACTACTCCTCGGAACCCTCCGGCTTGATGGTCGACAGGTCCATATGCCTGCGAGCCTAGAAGAATATAAGCCAGATCGTACCCAAGAGCAGGGAGACATATCCCACAGCGGTCACGAGCAAGTCTATGAAGGCGAGGGCCGCGGCAATATCGACCCGGATGCCACAGGGAGCCAAGTTCGATGCGAACCCATGCAGGGGATACATGGCACAGATGAGGCATATCGATTCGAGACCTGCCGCCAACAGGGGATTCACCCCCGCCAGCTCCCTCGGATAGAACAAGCCCATCAGGACGGAATCCGCCACCAGCGCCGCCCAAATCAGGAACACGCCGACCTTAAATGCCTTAGTGTCCTCGACCAATGCCAGGGGCATCATGCAGCCGAGGAAATCGAGCAGCAAGGCCGCGGCGATCAGCGGGACGACCATCACTCAACCGAGTTCTCGGCGGAGCCGGCATCGATATCGGGGTTCGAGATCAGGCCATTCAGCAGGGACGGCAGGTCGATTCCCGTGCTGTCCTTCAGGCCGGATGCGACCTGGTCGACAATCGATGTGGTCTCCTTTACGAGTTTTTGCGCGTTGCCCGATCCGTACATCTTGATGGAATCGACGGCAGTGAGGGGCTTCGCAACCTGCTCGGCTACCTTGGGCATGATGTCGATGTAGCGGTTGGCGAGCAGGTAGGGGTTATCCATGCCGTTGTACGCCTCGGCCTGGGCCTTGATGCCCGCCGCGACGCCCTCGCCGTGGGCCTTCTCGGCCGCACCCTCGGACTCGCCCTTCAGGCGCGTGGCCTCGGCCTCGGCCTTCGCTCGGGCCTGGATGCCCTCGGCGTCCTTCTGGGCGGAATACAGCTCGGCGTCGGATTGGTTCTGGCGCTCGATGCGGGCGGCCTCGGCCTGCTTCGTGCGCTTGTAGAGGTCGGCTTCCGCCGCCTGCTCTGCGGCGTAGCGGTCGGCCTCGGCCTGCTTCTTCACGGTCGCGTTCAGCTCGCGCTCCCTCACGTCCGCCTGGCGCTCGGCGAGCTCGACCTTCTTGGTCTCCGCGGCGATCTCGGCCTCCTGCTGGGCGATGTAGAGCTCGCGCTGCTTCTCGGCCGTCACGGTGGCCTTCACCATATCGGCCTCGGCCTTCGCCTTGTCGGCCTGCTTCTTGAGGTCGGCCTGCTTCAAGTCGAGCTGGTTCTGGCGGATGGCGACCTCCTCGGCCGCCTTGATCTGCGCCAGCTCGGCCTCCTTCTTGATCTCCGCGGCCTGATCGGCGCCCATGGAGCGGATGATGCCCTGGGAGTCGGAGAAGTCCTGGACGTTGAAGGTGCGCAGCTCGAGGCCGAGGTTGGCGAGGTCGTCCTTGGAGCCGTCGAAGACCTTGGCATTGAAGCTCTCGCGGTCGCGCATGAGCTCCTTGAGGTCCATCTGGCCGATGACCTCGCGCATCTTGCCCAGCATGACCTCGGTGACCTGGCGGGTCATCTCCTCTTTGTCCAAATTCAGGTAGTTCTTGGACGCGGTCTCGATCAGCTCGGGGGTCTGGCCGATCTGGAAGTTCGCCACGGCGCAGGCGTGGATGAGGATTGCGTCCTGCGTCGGGATATCGTTCTCGGTGGTCAGCTGCACCTGCACGGCACCGAGCGAGAGGGTGTCCACGCGCTGGAGGAGCGGGATCACGAAGGTTCCCTTGCCGGAGACGGAGCGCATCTTGCCGGCGCCGGAGACGATCGTGAGCTTATCCGGCGGGCATTTGCGCCAGCAGCTCTCGAACACCAGCACGACGGCCATGATGCCGACGGCTGCGGGGAGCAGGTTGAAGATCAAAGATTCGAAAAGCATCATAGGGTTTCCTTCCCTTCAAGGGCGGCTCGGGCAGAGCCGCCCGGTTATAGATAACTCCGTCGGGGGCGGACCGGGCTCACGATCGGCACGACGCCGGTTCAGTCCAACCGTCGGGACTCAAAGGCGGCGGCGATCATGTAGCTCCAGCAATTCGTATAAGAGGAGAGGCAAGGCCATCGCGAAGAGAGACGGCAGTAAGATGTAGTAAAACGCTGATCTTATAATGATGTCGTTGGCCGTCATCAGGGCCTCGAATGCTTTCAAGGCCTCGTCTGGTTCCGCATCGGAAACCGATTCGCCCTGACTGCTTTTCATATCGGCTTGTTCGGTCGCGTCGCCGACAGGCGCACTTCCGTTCAGGTCGACGTCGACAACGACATGATCACCGTCGTCGGAGATCACGGCGGCGTTCGCGTTCTCGGCGTAAGCCGCGGGCGCGATGCAGCCGAACGATGCTGCGGCTATGGCCATGGCGACGAGCGGCCCTGCCGCCCTTGCGGGTATCCTCATTTCCGTTCTCCATTCCTTTTCGGGGCGCGCCCTCCCTCGGCGCTGTCCGTTTCCCCTCAGGTGGTTATTCCCCGTATCCGGCGGCTTAAACGCCGGATACGGAAAACGGCCGGAAACAAGGCGCCCACCGAGGCTGGAGCCCGATGGGCGCGTGTGCGGCTATGTGCATGTGCGTAGATATGCCGACGTGCATGTGTTCCATTGTGCGAGTGTGCGTATGCGCAACTGCGTATGTGTGCGTGTATGCGTATGTGCGATTGCGGAACCTACAGGAGCGTATCGAAACCGGGCCTGCCCAGATCCTGGCGAATGCTGCCGGTCGTGAGCTCGACGTGCGGGCGGCCGTCGGCGCCGAAGACGAGGTTCGTGGCGCCTGCCCCGGGGACCACCGTATCCACCTGCCCCGTCGTGAGATCGTATCGCATGTTGCCGACCTGCTGCTCGATATGCGTCGTGCCGTCGGGTTTCAGAACGTTCCTGATCATGGCGTGCCACCTTTACGCATATATGCGGATGCGGATGCATGGGTATGTGCGGATGCGCGGTTGAGCGTTTGCGTGTGTATGCCAAAGCGCCTGCGGGCGCATCCGCACCCCCATGGTATCACTGTCGGGGCGCGGAGTCCTTCGAGACCTCGCGGGCAGCGTCGGCGACCTTGCCGGGCGACGGCTTCTCGGCTGCCGAGGACGCGGCGGCCTTCCGGGCGACGGCGGCGATGGAGGCCGGGGTCCTCTCCGGCCTCACCCAGCCGTAGGCCTCGGCCATCTCCTCCATGTCGACGATATCCCGATTGAGATATACCGGCGAGATCTCGCCGGTATAGGCCTGCTCCAAGTCCTCGACGATCGCGTTCTCCGCGAGGAAGTTGTCGCTCGCCAGGCGCCAGTCGCCGTCGGTCTGCTGGAAGAGGACCGGGTCGGCCCCCTCATCGGTGTAGTAGACGAGCGTCGACGCTCCTTGCGCCTCGCCGGCCTCGACGGCATACGAGAACGTCTTCGCCTTCAGGTCGGCGATGCGGAAGGCGGCGTCGCCGACGCCCCAGCCCTCGGCGAGATCGGCGTCGACGGCATATGCATCAGCCTGCGACACGCTATCCAAGCCGCCCATGATGCAGTAGCCGTCCACCATGCGGTATACGCCAAGGGTGCGCGTATCGGGACCGTTGCCCTGAGCCCGAACGGAATCCAGGGAGTCCTTCAGGCCGACCGCAGCCGGATAGGTCGAGCACAGGTAGACCAGGCCGTCCGCCGGGACGTCGCCGTGGACGCCGCGGTCGAAGACGCAATAGCCCTTTCGCCTCGCGCTGTCCAGTGCGGATTCCAGGGCGCCCAGGGCGGGGGCGGCCTCCTCGACCATGAGCACATCGGCAAGCGCCGAGACGAGTTCCCCGCGATAGGTGTTCTGCGGAACCTTGCCTCCGAGCGCCTTGCAATCGCTCAGGAACCGTTCCCTTCCGCGACCGTCGTCAAAGCTATCGAAAAGGTCCACGGGGATCGTCTCGATAGCCTCCTTCCACCCGTTCAACGTGAAGCCAACGGTTCGGCCCAGTTCGTTCAAAAAGCCGACCTCGACGGTCTCGTGAACCAAATGGCCGACCGAAACGATACCGCGGTCGAAGGCCTCGTTCAGCATGATCTCGAGCTCTCGCCTGTCCATCTTGAAACTCCATTCCGTTGCCGGGGCGCTTCAGGCCCGTGTGCGTACTCCCACAAGATGCTAACGCGGCCTAATAACGGGGCTGTTTGCGCGAGCCCGCGCTTTCCGAACGGGAAGCGCCGTCCGCAGGCGCCGCGCAAGCGCCCGGATCTCGAAGCACGCGTCGAAGCGGTGCGGCATCCCCTCGCCCGCCCAGAGCATCCCGGCGCGCCCGTTCGCGATCCGATCGACGCGGGTGAAGTCCAGCCCCAGCATATCGCAGATGCCCCTCACCTCGTCATGGACCGGCGAGCAGGCGCACCGCATGGCGCCCTCGCCCGAGACCTCGCCGTCGAGCTCGAGCCCGTACAGCTCGTCGCCGTAGAGCGCGGCGATGTGCTCCTCGGCCTCACCGGCGGACATGTCCTCGATCTTCTCCACGGGAAACCCCAATCCCTCAGGGAGGGCGCGCGGCCGCGCGCCCTCGTATGTGTGTATCTGTGCGGGTATGCGCATGCGCAAACGCGCAGATGTGCGGACGCGCATGTGCATACCCATGCGGACATCAGCGAGGAAGCCCGCGGACGAGCGATGCGAAGTCCGCATCGACGCGCGACCGGTCCAGCTCCCAGAGGTCGGCGATGAAGTCGAGCAGGACCCTCACCGTCCCGGTGCGCTCGGGTCGCGGGAGGCGCGGCACCAGCAGGACGACGGAGTAGAGGGCCTGCTCATAGCTGCGCCCCTCCTGGGGGGCACGGCGGCTCATCGCCCGGCCCCCTCGGCATCGCAGGGCGCCATGCGGCGGTCCGGGCCGTCCATCTTGACGCGCTCGGTCATCTCGGCCAGGCGCGAGACGATAGCCAGGGCGTCCTCCTTGCGGCCGTACTCCGACAGCACCGCGGCGAGGCCCGCCTGGGTGTACTGGCTGGTGACGATCGTGGCGCGCTCGGCCTCGTAGCGGCCGTTGACGATCTGGAACAGCTTCGCGAGCACCCACTGGGTCGAGGAGTCCTTGCCCAGGTCGTCGATGATCAGGACCGGGACGTTCACGTACCTGCGGATTACGTCGGCCTCGCTGTCGCCGCCCTTGTCGAAGGTCGAGCGGAGCTCGGTCATGAGGTCCGCCGAGACGACGAACCTGACGCCGTGCTTGGGCCTGCCCTTCGGGACGGGCCGGTACGCCCAGTTGCCGAAGCGGGGATCGAGGCGCGAGCCGGCGTAGTCGTAGGCGATACGGCACGCCATCTCGGTCTTGCCGACCCCGCGCGGACCGTAGATGTACAGCCCGCCGCCGCGCGCGAGGCGCGCGTCGTAGGCATGCTCCGGGGCGGCCACTCCCTCGGCGATGCGGCGGGCGAAGCGCGGCGGGATGCCGGTCTTGCGCACGACCGCCTCATGGAACGCGGGGTCGGTCGCGGCGAGGGCGGCCACGTCCGCGATCTCGAGCGGAGGCAGGGCGCCGCCGACGGGAAGCGGCGCGGCTGTTGCAGCCGGGGCCTCGGGCACGGGCGCCGCTGGCACCGGAGTCCGAACGGGCGCCGCGGCGGGGGCCGGGTGCTCCGGCTCGAGGTAATGCGGCCCCATCTCGTGCCACGCGTCCGCCTCCGCCCTCCAATCGAGCACCGGCGTGCCGTCCGCGCGCCGCCAGGCGCGGGCATCGTGGTATGCGTAGAAGAAGTTGCCGTAGAAGGCGTTGGCGGAGCCGCGGTCGTCGTAGCCCTTCCCGCGGACGTAGGCCTCGACTTCCTCGAGCGCGGGCCTTTTCGGCCTCGCCTGCGCTTGCGTGTCGTTCATCTCGGTTCTCCCTCCGTCTGAGCTAATCGTCGTTGAAGTCGCTGAAGTCGCTGTCGGCGGCCACGCGCTCGGCGACGCTCATGGCCCTCTTCGCGCCAGACGGGCCGGACTTACGGGCGGAGCGCGGCGCTGGCTTGCGGCGCCAGGTGTTCACGACGTTCTTCCATCGGACGATCGGCACGCCGCCCGCGCGGACCCAGCCGGTGGCCTCGTAGTAGTCGAAGAACTCATCGGGGTCGATCACGCGGTAGGCGGGATTGTCCGGGTCGGGGGCGTCGTAGCCCTTCTCGTGCACGTACTTTCGGACCTGCTCGCGGGTCGGCGCCTTCGACGGGGCGGCCTTCTCCTCGGCCGCGGCCACGGCGCCGGAATCGACGAGATCGGCCCTCAGGTCGTAGAACCTCAGGCCGTTTCCGGCGGCGAGGAACTTGGGCAGCGACATGATGTAGCGGCCGTCGGTGTGCGATGCCGCGTACTCGCGGCGGTAGGTGTCGTAGGCGCGGCCGATGCGCGGGAGCGTCCAGCCGTCCGCCAGCGCGCGGGCATAAGCCTCGGCGACGTCGGCGAAGACCTCCGCCTTGCCGATGGACATGCGCATGAGGGCAAGCACCTCGGCGTTGGGGACCGGGACCTCCGTCTCGAGCCCAAGGCCGGCCTCCGATGCGACCTTCACGACCGTGACCGAGTCGCCCGCGGCCTTCGACACCGCCGAGTTTTCGACAGACGGCAGCGCGCCCGCGCGCCCTCTCCCACTAACATCAATAACAACATCCTTGTTAGTGTCGCAAAAATTGGTACACGGTGAAATCGTTTCCCCAGTTGGGCCCGTGTACCAATTTTTGGTACACGGTGAATCTAGTTGCAAACTAACGTTAGTTTGGTCGCCCGTGTACCAATTTTTGGTACACGGTGAATCCTGCGGGTTGTTGATAACTTCGTTTTCGACCCCCTCCCCCGGCAAGTTTTCAACAGCGCCCGCCCCAGTCGATCTCGAGTTATCGACAGGCACGAAACGGCGCTCCTCGGGGATCTCGGCATTGACCACGTAGCGGTTCGAGAGATAGCGCCCTTGGCCCTGCGCGCGACCCTGGTGCACGCTGATGTAGCCGCACTCGACCAGGGTTCGGCGGTGGCGGTAGTAGGTGTTGCGCGACATCGCGAGGTGGGTGCAGATCGTGTCCACGGACGGGAACAGCGAATGGGTGCCCGCGCCGGCATGGGCGCAGAAGTAGGCGTAGACGCCCTTGGCCGACGACGACAGGCGGGTGTCCTCGGTCGCCTTGGCCGAGACGATGCCGAAGCCGCGCTCCATGAGGTCGCCGCCGAAGACGACGACCGCGCCGTCGCGGTCCAGGATCTCGAACGTCTCGTCGAGCTCGTCGCGGGTGCGGCCGGCGGGCTGTGCCGCCATGCCGCGCTCCTTTGCGCTACTCACGGCACTGCACCCCCTCCCGCACGACCTCGGCGGGGATCGGGACCATGCAGAGCTCCCCGTCCCGGTCCTCGCCGTAGGGCGTCACGATGTCGACGATGTAGCCGCCGCGCTCGAGCGCGGCCAGCGCCTCGTCGTAGTCGCGGCGCGGCAGGCCGGCCTCGGCCGCCGCGATGTCGCGCGCCGGGCACTCGATCGCCACCGACATGGGATCGCGCGCCACGATGCAGCAGAAGACCGACTTCTGCTCGAGCGTGAGGTCGCCGTCGTCGAAGATCGGGCGGATACGCCGCGCCCAGAACCTATCGCCGACCGTCATCCTCGCCGTGCCGGCCTGATTCCCGGCGGAATCTTTCCTTCCCATATGCCATCCCTCCATGGTCATCCATCGCGGGCCTGTGCCCGCATCCTGCGTCTGTATCTACCCAAATGTGCAGATGCGTAATCGCACAAATGCGCAAAAACGAAAATGTGCGGTTGCGTATATGCGCATATGCGTACATGCGTATGTATGCTGATGTGTGGGATGAAAAAGGCACAGGCCGTTTGGACCCGTGCCTGAATCAGCGCGCGTCGACCTTGAGGAAAGTCGATACCTTGATCTCGCTCTGCCCGCCGGCCTCGGCCCTGCGCGGCCGTCCGTCGAGAAACGATGCCGCCCTCGCCTCGGCCAGCTCCCCCTCGAGCACCACGGCGACGCCGGGGGCGAGGGAGGCCGCCACGGCCATCGCCACCGGGCCGAACGCGGCGCAGTGGAACCTATGCTCCACGCGGCGCGAGCCCGCCGCCTTCTCCTGGGACAGGCAGAAGCGCGCGTGCGCGGGCCCTCTGTCCGGCTCCGTGAACTCCACGGGCCCGAACACGAGCCCCGACACCACGACCCTGTTGACCGTTTCCAAACCCCGACTCCTTCCTTCCCAAGCCATCCGTCTCGGAGGGTAAGCCGCCGGCTGCGGCGGCCTGGGGCTCTTTATGCCCACTGAGGGGGAGTTTCAACGCGCGGGTTGCGCGATTTACGGCAAACGAAGGCGCTTTTCTCCATAAACGGTCCATATGGAGAGAAAAACACAACTCGATCGATAGCATTTTCGCGGTTCGCCCATGGGATTGGTCGGCATTGGGTCGGAATCGGAGCCACGGGGTCTCGAGGTTTCCACGCCCTAAAAATGAAAAAGCCCCCTGAACAGGGGGTTTGTAAATAGGAGGGAGCGATAATTGCAGCCATCGAACAGCACCATATGCTGACGTCCTGCGGTTCCATTTCCGGTCATCTCGTCACCATCCCGTATCAAATCATCAAACACATTCCGACATCTGCGCTGCTAGAAGCATAAATTGCCGTTCATGTGGGCGATAGGTCGAATTACCCTGTCTCCATCGAAATAACCGCCCCCGGAGCCATCTCGAGCCATCCGGGAGGCACGTTTCCACATCATGCGAAGGGAGGCGGCACGTTGCCGGAATCAAGGATAAGATCGGTCAGGGAGCTCAGATGCGGCGTGTGGGAGGTTGACATCATCGACGCGTCGCGCAAGAGGCTGCGAAGGAGGTTCCGGGCGGAAAGCGCGGACGGGGCGCGCGCGGCGGCGCTCGCATCCCTGCCGGGGCCGAAGGCGTGCACGCTCGGCGAGGCGCTGGACCGCTACTTCGAGATCATCGCGGTCAAGGGGACCACCAAGAAGACTATCGCCCACTACCGCAAGGAATGCAGTGCCCTCGGGGCGATAGCGGGCTGCGCCGTCGACTCGATAAGCCCCGCCGCGGCGGCGGCCGCGCTCGAGTCGGCCGAGTCCCGCGGCGTCTCGCGCGTGCGCTGCTACCGGCTCAAGACCATCTGCGCCGCCGCCGGCAGGCATGCGCTCGCCGAAGGGCTGTGCGCCTCCAACCCGTTCTCCGAGGTCCCGTTCGACGTTCCCCGGCCGCCCAGGAAGAAGCGCCCGATCTCCCCGGCGGGCCTCAAGGCCGCGCGGGCGCTCGGCGCATCCGGATCCGGGCATTCCGCCGCGGCCATCGGGCTCGCCCTCGGGTGCGGCCTCAAGCCCGGCGAGATCTGCGGGATACTCGCCGACGACCTCGATGCGGAGCGCATGACCGTCACCGTCCGCGGGATCTGGCGGGAGAGCATCGGCGAGCCGAACTTCTTCGTCGCATATCCCGAGCCCTCCGTGATGCGGCTGCCGGCATGGCTCGGCGGCGCGCCGCGCTCCTGGGCCGCCGCGGCCGGATCCAGGCTGCTGCTCGAGAAGAACGGCCGACGCCGCGACGTGGAACACCTCAGGAGCGACACGAACGAGCTGCTGCGCATCGTGGGCGCCGGATGCACGCTCTACGGGCTCAGGCTCACCCACGATGAAGGGGAGGCGTGAGGGGCATGCACTACGAAAGGGTCTCCCTCGCCCGCCGCGGCGGTTCATGGAGGATGAGCTACCGCGCGGTCTACGATGCCGAGCACAAGGGCGATCGCAAGTGGGCCACGATCGGGGCGGCGGCGAGCCGCGCGGAAGCCGAGCACCTTGCGGCCGAATACCTCTACAACCTCCCCCGCGACCCGGAAGACGAGCGGCGGGCCGAAGCCATCGAGGCGACGGAGGGCCGCATGCCCACGGTCGGCGAGCTCAGGCGGGACGACATCGACCATGCGCTCGCCGTCGGCGCCATCGAGAAGTCGACGCATGCCGGCTATTGCCGCCACGTCAGGCTCCTGGGCGACCTGGGGGAGATCCCCGTGGACAGGGTCACCGCCCAGGACGTGCAGCTCTACGTCGACTCGCTCGTCGAGGACGGGTACTGCTCCGAGACCGTGAACCATATGCTCTGGACGGTCAGGGACACCCTCGAGCTCGCCAGCTTCCGAATGCTCCGGCCCCCGCTCGACCTGCGCAGGATCCGCGCGCCCAAGCACGACCGCCCGCTTCCCCGCGCGCTCTCCGCGGAGGAGAAGAACGCGCTTCTCGCCGCCCTCCCGTGCATCCGCGGCCCGCTCGACGCGATAGTGCGGCTCGCCCTGTTCGCGGGCCTCAGATGCGGGGAGATCTGCGCCCTGCGCTGGGCGAACGTCGATTTCAAGCGCCGCATGATGCGCATCACCAGCGCCATCGGCACCCTGCCCTCCTCCAACGGCTACCTCAAGGGGCCGAAGAGCCCGGCCGACATGAGGGCGCTGCCCATCGCGGACGGGCTCATGGAGGGGCTGGAGCGCAGGTGGGCGGAGCAGGAGGCCCGCTGCCGCGATGCCGGCGTCCCGTTCGCCGACGACCTCTTCGTCGTCGGCGACATCGACGGCGCGTTCATGGTGCCGAGATACGCCAACCAGCTGTTCAGGACATTCGTGCGGACGTTCAACATCGGCGGCGGAAAGTGCGGCCTGCACCGCCTGCGGCACACCTTCGCCACCGAGCTCATCATGTCCGGGGTCAACCCTAAGACCGTGTCCAGCTGGCTCGGGCACACGGACCCCTCCTTCACGCTTAAGATCTACGTGAGCTCCAGCCCGGAGAACCTGCGCGCGAGCGTCGACGCCGTCAACGAGGTCATGGCCCTGCCGGAAGGATATGCCGGACAGGGCTCCGAGCTGCCGGCGCGCATCCAGGGCGACGAGAAGAAAGAGGAGGCGGAAGAGCCCGCACCCGATCCCAAGGCGCCGCGGCCGGTGAAGATCATCTCATGGGAATCGCTCGCGTGCGGCTAGCCCGGGGATTCGCAGATGCACGGGCGCGTTTCCGCGCCCGTGCGTACATGCGTAAATAAGAAAATGCGCGAATGTGCGTATGCGCATGTACGCGTTTGGGTATATGTGCGAATATGAAACCGCACCGCGTCCGGCTTCCCGTGCGGGAAGGGCGCATTGCGCTCGGCGCGGCGCGGGCGGATAATCGGCAGGGCGCGGCATCCCGCCGCGCCACCATCCAAGGAGCGACCACCATGGGCCTTTTCAAATCGAAGCGCGACATCCCCGACGAGGAGATCTACCGCCCCGGGGACAGGTACTTCGACCCCGAGCTCGTCAAGTCCAGCGACCTCATGAGGCGCTGGTCGGACCTCTACAACGCACACGAGGCCTCGACCCATGTGGTCGAGGAGGGCTACACCGCGGAGATCGCCGTAGTCGGCACGCTCTACGACACCTTCTACATGACGGGCGACATCGACGTGCCCGGCGCCGTCGAGATGTGCTTCACGCCCGAGCAGATCCGCGAGCACCCCGAATACGTCACGTACAACGCGTTCATCCCGCCCCACCAGCTCGGCTACACCATGGACGAGGTCGACACGTCGCGCACGCATTGCAGCGTCGTGAACTACGTCGCCGTGCCCGAGGGATATTCCGTCGCGCTCGGGCAGGACGGCCGGCTCCACCTCTACGACCCGCAGGACAACGTGTGCTGCGTCACGATGCCGAAGATGTTCCAGCCCTGGTTCGATATCGAGTCGCCCATGGGGCATATAGGCACCCAGGCGCGCCGCCGCTACCTCGTCAGCACCCGCAGCCCGTTCGAGGACGTCGGGCATCCCGCCCACCGCTTCGCCGAGCACGACGACCCCGAGACCGGGGAGCACTGGATCGACACCGACGCCCATGCCATGAGGGCGCCGTCCATCGCCGAGGACGAGCCTGTGCAGGCGGAGGCGCCGTCGTGCGCCCGCGCGCTCCCGCGCAAGGGCTGATTCGCGCAGATGTCCAGATTCCTAACTGCGCAGATGCGCAGCTATAGATATATGCGCATGCGCATATATGCCGGTGTGCTGATGTGCGCACGCGCACGGCTCAGAAGTCCTCGGCCATCGCCCTCGCGACGTCGAGCAGGGTCCTCTGCTTGGCCGGGCCCATCATGTCGTAGTAGGTCCGCATCTTGCGCCAGCGCAGGGCCGACTCGTCCTTCTTCCTGCCGCCCGCCCTCGGGTCGCCGATCTCGGTGAAGGCCGTGACCATGTTCACGCCGTACTCGTTGAGCAGCGAGCGCAGGTCGGCCGGCGACACCCACAGGGTCCCCGCCTCGTACTTGTACACCGTCGTGGCCTTCTTGCCGATGACCGCTCCCGCCTCATCGCCCTTCAGCCCCGCATCGTAGCGGTAGCGCTTGAGCTGCGCCGCCAGCTCGGACTTCTCCGGAACCCTCGACCTCATCGAACGCATCACTTTCCTTCCATGCCGAAACGCGCGGGGCCTTTCTACCCCGTGCGGGCAAGTATCGCACCGCATCGGGTCCCCCCGTTCATATACTGTTCCCGTCGGGGGTCGATACGGCCCCGGTACTTTCGGTATCGGAACACGGAACGGGAAGGCTTCCGACATATGAACAGAAAAGACGGCATACACCTGGACGCCCTCGCCGCGGCGCTCGGGGAAACCGGCGACACGGCGCTCGACATCGTCCGCGGCACGGGGATTCCGCTGCCCAAGATCCTGAGGCTGCTCGGGCTCTCCACGACGTCGCGCGCCGCGCCCGCGCTCGACGGGCTCGAGATCGTCCAGCTCTGCCTCTACGCGGAGCTCCCGCTGTCCGCCGTCATGGACGCCGAGGAGGACCAATGAGCTCAGTCATCGAGGACCTGGCGGCTCTGCCGAGATTCCTGACCGTCAAGGAGACGTGCGCCTTCCTGGGCGTCAGCGCGTCGACCGTCAAGAGGTTCGTCAAGTCGGGGGACCTCAGGCAATGGACCCCCGAGCGGGGGCACCGCAAGATAACGCGCGACTCCGTCGCCAGGCTCGTCGGGGTCGATCCCGCCTGCATCCCGAACAGGCGGAAATCGACTGAATAGAAACTCAGACAATTGGTTATAATGCCACCGTCGATGGTCCGGCCTGCCGACTGCATCGACCTCACCACCTGACCTTCCGCCGACCCCGGCCACGCCACCTGACCCCAGCAGGCCCATATCCACACCTGCTCTACAGAAGGGGTCAGAAGAAATGGCAGCAGAAGACGAGGCGGTACAGCTCGCGTTCAGGACCGGCACGGCAGCCGTGCAATCAGCCTCAGAAATCATCAAGTACCTGCTCGAGGGCCTGGCCCAGGCGCGGCGAGCCCGCGCGGCCGGCAACAGGAACGACCGCATACCGGCGAGATTCGCCCGCGCCCTCACGCACGGGGCCGCGAACATGGTCGACGGCCACGGCGAGAAGGGCATCGTCTCCGCCGAGACCGTGCGCGCCCAGAACCCGGACCAGTACCGCGAGGCCATGGTATTCCCCGGGGCGGTCGCCGACAATCGCGAGGACATCCAGAAGCTCAAGCGCGAACTCATGAACCACGGAGTGAAGTTCTCCGTATTCGACACCGTCAACCCCATGGACGGAAGTCCCGCGGTCTCCATCGGCATCCAGGGCCGGGACATGGACATCATGACCCAGGCGCTCATCAACATCGGCGTCGAGTCCTTCGGCATGGACCGCAAGGAGCTCGAGGAGTGCGCGCGCGGCATCGAGCGCGACGACCAGGACCGCTATCCCCGCGCCTTCAAGCGCAACGGCATCAACTGGGAGTTCGAGCGCACCGGCGACGGCCGCAACAGCTGGGTCGGGTCGGCCGGCGGCCACTCCCGAGAGCAGTACCGCGTGACCCTCGACCCGGACGACGAGAACAAGGCCTCCTTCGAATGCACCCGCAACGGCCGCCCCGTCGCCAGCGCCGAAGTCGACGCCACCCAGGGACCCGAGCTCTGGAAGACCGGCTCGGACGGAGCCAAGGAGTTCTACAACGAGATGAAGGCCGAGGGGGCCGCGTTCGCGGCCGCGCCCGGCATGGTGCTCGAGGCCGCCATCGACCGCGGCTGCTTCATCTCCGAGAACAAGAAGAAGATCGACCCGAAGCAGGCCGCGGCCGCCGAGAAAAACGCCGCGCTGCTCAGCGAGGCCTTGGGAAACTCCCGGGCCGCCTCGCCTGAGTCCCCCGTCGGACAGACGAAGGCGGCCAAGAAGATCGCCGAGAGCAAGATGCAGCCCTCCATGCCCGCGCGCAACGAGGGGATGCACCGATGATCGACCTTGAGACCCTGGCCGCCTCCTGCGCGACGATGGCCGACGAGATTGTCGCCCGCGGCAGCTCCGACACGTTCAGATACGACGCCGACGGCGTCCTCGAGTTCGGCGACAGCCCCGAATACTACTCGCCGATCTCCTCGTCCGCCTACCGCAGCGAATACCCCGAGACCGCCCGCGAATACGGCTACACGAGGGAATACCTCGAGCAGGCGGAGCGCCGGCTGCTCGCCTGCGTCATCGGGTACTGCGCGCTCGACGGCGAGCTCGCATCCATCCGCGACGGCGGCGAGGGCCATGACGGCTTCCGCGTCAACCCGCTCGACGTCCACGAGGTCCTGCTGTGCGCCCGCACCGCCCCGACCGACCCGCGCGGATGCGCGGCGCTCGCGGGCGCCATCAAGGGCAACAGGTTCGTAGACGGCGAGGAAAGCTACCTCGACCGCGCGATGTCCCACATGGACTACAACTACACGAAGCTCGCGGGGTCGCGCTGGTCCTACCCCATTACCGAGCTCGACGGTTTCCTCGCCATGTTCCCGCCCGCCCGCTCCGAGCAGGGGGCCATCGCGGACCGCGTGCTCGACAGCGCCTCGATGCGACTCAAGACGTTCTTCGCCCTGTCGATGCCCATGGCCGCCCCCGCGGGCGTCCAGGATGGCGACGAGACCGAGGGCGGCAAGCACTACCACCGCGCCGCGGCGCCCGACGATGGCGGCAGCGCCGCGGAAGAGGAGTAGGCCAATGCGCACCCTCAGGGGATTCCTTTATCTCATCCTCGGCGGCACGCTGTGCGGCTGGATGTTCAACCGCATCGCCGCCTGGTTCATCGACAACCCGCTCACCGTCGGCTCCAACCACACCGTCGCCGAGTGGGCCGTGATCCTGCAAGACCCGTTCTACCTCGACTCCCGCACGATGCCGTTCTTCTTCCTGGCCTTCGGCGCCATCGCGCTGGTGGCCATGACCAAATACGACTGGACCGGCGAGCGCGAGGAGCAGAAGAAGCTGCGCGGCGAGGAGTACGGCAACCAGCGCTGGGCGCGAGACGACGAGATGCAGCAGTTCGCGCACACCTCGACCGTGAAGCGCGTTCCCATCCGCATCCCGCAGCGCACCCGCGACGCGCTGCGCTTCGCCCGCAACAACCCGAAGGACTTCATCAAGGCCAAGCTCGGCATGACGAACAAGGTGTCCAACCCCAAGCCCGACTACGTCGAGAAGATCGAGGACGACAACATCATCCTGTCCGAGCGCGCCGAGCTCCAGATGTCGAAGATCCCGGACCCGGCGCTCGAGCGCAACAAGCACGTCTACGTGCTCGGAGGCTCCGGATCGGGCAAGACCTTCAACTTCGTCGGCCCCAACCTGCTCCAGCTCAACAGCTCGATCGTGACGACCGACCCCAAGGGCGACACGCTCAAGCAGTACGGCAACTTCTTCCTTCGCCACGGCTACAAGCTCAAGGTCGTCAACACCAAGCCCGACCAGATCAACCAATCGATGCACTACAACCCGCTGCTCTACCTCCAGGACTCCACCTCGATCATGCAGATCGTCAACCTGCTGGTGGAGAACACGTCGGGCAACGCCGAGGCCGAGAAGGAGGACTTCTTCGTCAAGGCCGAGCGCCAGCTCTACATGGCGCTCATGGGATACCTCTTCTACTTCTACGCCGACCAGCCGCAGTACCAGACGTTCCCGCAGATGCTCGACCTGCTCCAGCTCGCCGGCAAGGACAACCCCAGCCAGACCAAGACGCCGCTGGACATCATCATGCTCGGCACGACCGCCGAGGACGGCTTCCAGGGCTTCGAGGAGTGGATCGTCGCCAACCACGGCGGCGACGAGGCCGCCGCGCAGGCCTCCGAGGAGTACTTCGTCATCAAGCAGTACAAGGGCTTCAAGTCCACCTCCGGCTCGCCGGAGACCGAGGCCTCGGTCATCGCGTCGTGCAACGTCCGCCTGGCGCCGTTCGCCGTCTCGGCGGTCCGCGAGTTCTTCAGCGAGGACGAGCTGGAGCTGGAGATGATCGGTCAGGAGCCCACGGCGTTCTTCCTGGTCATGTCCGATACCGACAAGACATTCAACTTCATCCTGGCGATGCTGCTCTACCAGCTGTTCGACGTCAACACGGCCATCGCCGACAAGAACCCCGGCTCCCACTGCAAGATCCCGATCAACTGCATCCTCGACGAGCTCGCCAACATCGGCCGCATCCCCGACCTCGACGTCAAGATCGCGACCCTGCGCTCGCGCTGGATCTACATCACGGCCATCTTGCAATCGGTCACGCAGCTCAAGAAGATGTACAAGGACAACGCCGACATCATCGAGGGCAACTGCGACACGACGCTGTTCCTCGGCCGCTGCGACCTCGAGACCAACAAGAAGATCTCCGAGCGCCTGGGCAAGTTCACCGCCACGGTCCGCAACCGCAGCGAGTCGCACGGCCGCCAGGGCAACTGGTCTGAGAGCGAGAACAAGATCGGCAAGGAGCTCATGGCCGCGGCCGACCTCGGCAACAACCCCGAGAAGTTCGGCGGCGACGACTGCATCGTGTTCATCAAGAACGCCTTCCCGTTCCTCGACAAGAAGTACAGGACGATCGACCACCCGCGCTACCACGAGCTGCGCGAGGTCGGCGAGTTCAACCTGGACGACTGGAACTGGGACCGCAAGTGCGAGCGCGAGCGCGCGCACCGCGCCGAGATCGAGGAGATGCGCTGGCGCATCGAGGAGGCGCGCGCCTTTTTCGACCCCGAGTTCTTCATGTAGGAGACCCCCGGCGGGGGAGACCCCGCCGGTCGACATATCTCACCCGCCGCGGCGGGTCAACAGGGCGCCAACGCCATACGGGCGGCGCCGCGACAACAGAAGGGAAAACCCCAACATGGCTTTCTTCAACCAGCTCCTGAACTACCTCTGGCAGATCCTCACCTTCGTCGGCGGAATCACCGCCGCCGTGGGCGTCTTCCGCTGGGTCTCCGGCGGCAAGGCCCACGACGCGCAGGCCCAGGAGGGCGCGGTCTGGGTCATCGCCCTCGGCGGCGCAATGGCCGCAATCGGCCTGGTCGGAGGCAGCTACCTCACCTTCCCCACGATATAGGGACGACGGAGGGAACTCCATATGACTGCTCTAACGGGAAATATCAGGCGCGCGGGCGGGCCGGCGGCCCCCATGCGCGCCGCGCTCGCGGCCGTGCTGGCGCTCGCGCTCGCCGCGTCGGCCCTGACCGCGCTGGCCTGCCCATCGCCGGCCCTGGCCGTGGAGACCTCCAAGGAGAGCTTCGAGGCGAAATACAAGGACGACTACCACCAGGCGATCAAAGACCGCAAGAAAGACTCCAGCACCACCACGAACACCATGTGGACCGATGACGACCTCATGATGGGCGCCTGCGGGGAGTATCCGGGCTTCGATGTCGTAAACGCAGGGCCCTGGGTCTCCTATTTCGTCTACAGCACCGCCGAGGGCATCGCGAGCTTCTGCGTCGACTGCGGCGAGGCGATGCTTCAGTGCATCTCGTCTTCGGGACTGCTCAAGCTCGACTTCACCGGCAAGGGGTCGGATTTCGCCAAGATGTACTCGGCGGCCGCGGAAGTCTCGGTCAAGGTGATCCAGCCGATATGCGTGGGCTTTTTGGGCCTCGCGTGCGTGTGGGCCCTGCTCGAGTTCTCCAAGGAGGTCTCGACCAACCGCGGCGACCACTTCTCGATGGCCGGCAACTACGTCTGGATCATCGTCAAGTTCTCGCTGGTCATGGTCCTCATCAGCCATACCGTGCAGCTGTGCGGCGGCGTGTACGAGGTCTTCCTATGGGTCGCCAACAAGGTCTCCGACACGCTTGCTGCCGGACAGATCGGCGGCGTGGGCTTCAACTCCTTCATGCTCTCCATGATGGAGATCAGGTACAGCCAGTTCGCGTGGTCGGTCGGCTACGCGCTCGTGGCGCTGGTCATCCTCGTCTCGACCGGCCTGTGCCTGATCAAGGTCCTCACGCTCACCATCACCCGCATGTTCGAAATCTACCTGATGACGGCATTCGCCGGCTTCCCGCTCGTCATGCTCACGACGCGCGAGACCAGGCCGTCGGGCATCGGGTACTTCAAGAAGTTCGCGGGCGTGTGCCTCCAGGCGGCGATCCTCATCACGATCATCGCCTTCGCCGGGATCTGCTTCTCGGCAGCCGGGTCGCTTTTGGCGACCAAGCCGAACCCCGGCATCGACGACGCGGTCTGGACCATCGTCTCGCTGCTCGCGTCCATGGCCGGCTGCTACGGCTTCTCGGCGCTGTGCGGGCAATCCAAGCATATAGCGGACACGATCATGGGGGCGATGGGCTGATGGTAGAGATCATCCTGCGCAAGGACATCCAGGACTACGAGGCAAGGCCGCTGTTCGGCTTCACGTACCGCCAGGTCGCGACCGGCGCCGCCATCGCGATCACCGCCGCCGGCATGGGCCTCGGGATCTCGTCTTTCACCGAGATCAACACGATGTGGCTGATGCTGATCATGACCGTGTGCGCCGCAATCGGGCTCGTCGGCCTCGGGCGCATCCACGACCTCAAGTTCGAGCAGTGGTTCGCCATCTGGAAGGCCGACCGCGACTGGCCGAAGGTCGCCCTGTTCGCCGCTCCGACGCTCTCGCCGTACAGCGACCGCGCCGCCGCCAAGGCGAAAGGCGGCAAGAAGCCCAAGAAGGAGACCAGAGCGGAGAAGGCGGCGGCGATGGAGGCCGACGCCGAGGCCGAGGCATAGAGATAACGGAGAAATTAACATGATCTGCCCCAATTGCAACTGCGAGCTCGTGGACGGCACCGCGGTGTGCCCCTACTGCGGCACGCCCATGGCGGCCGCCTCGCCGTCCGCCGACGCCACCGCGACCATGCCCCCCATCCAGCAGACGCCCGCCGCGCCCGCACCGGCTTACCGCGCCGAGGACGTCCCCGTGCCCGCGACTGCGCCCGAGGCCCCGCAGCCCGCCGCGCACGACTACGGCGCGCAGGCCGCATACGGACGCGGGGAGGGCGCCGCGACGCCTGCCGCCGCCCAGCGCGACCCCTACGATGACTACTACCGCCAGGCCCCGGCGCCTTCTAGCGCGCCGGCATACCGCGAGCCCGCACCCCAGCCGGCCCGCGACCCCTACGATGACTACCACCGCTCCACCCCGAGCCGCGGCGGGCAGGAACCTGCCGCCCGCGACCCGTATGGGGACTACGCCGTATCCGGCGGACGCGGCACCTACGGGGAACATGCCCCACTCGCCGCAGCCCGCGACCCGTACGAGGACTATTACCGCCAGTCCCCGGCATCCCCGAGCACGCCGGCGTACCGCGAGTCCGCACCCCAGCCGGAGCGCGACCCATACGATGACTACCGCGACGCGCCCCGCGCAGAGGATACGGACGGGCACGGGCGCCATGGACGGCGCGAGGAGAGCCGCGACGACGTCCGCGCCGAGGGCCGCGACGCACGCCGCCAGCAGAAGCTCAACGCGAAGGCCGCGAAGGCCCGCAAGCGCCGCGAGCGCGCCGCGGAGAAGGCCGGAAAGAAGAAGGGCATGAAGCGCCTGCTGCCGACCGAGGACTACCCCGGCACGCTCGTGCTGCGCGCCGACAAGTGCACGCAGGACGCGCTCGGCTACGAGCTTCTGTGCGAGGACGGCACCATCAAGCTCCAGCAGGGCGTCTACAGCCGCGTCGTGGAGTTCCAGGACGCCAGCTTCCAGGCGGCCCGCGAGTCCGAGCAGCGCGAGATCTACGAGAACTGGTCGGAACTGCTCAACACGTTCGACAACACCGTGCACCTCCAGGTCAAGATCCTGTGCCGCGTCATCGACCGCGACGCGTTCCGCGAGGACGCCTTCCTGCCGCCCGTCGAGGGCGACTACGCCGGCAACCGCTTCCGCCGCGACATCAACCAGATCATCGAGAGCAAGGTCGCCGAGACCCAGCAGAACGTCGAGAGGCGCCGACTGTTCATCGTGACCGTCGAGGCGCCGACCCGCGAGCAGGCGTCCCCGCAGCTCGCCCGCGCGACCGAGCAGGTCATGCGCTCGCTCAAGAACATGGGGATCTCCTCCGAGGAGGTCCGCGGAAACGAGCTGCTGCGCATCATCGACTCGATCACCAACCCGCGCGACCCGCGCGGCTTCGTCTCGTTCGACGACCTGAAGGTCACCGACGAGCACGGCGTGAGCGCCATCCAGCTCGGCTACACCACCAAGGACCTCGTCGCGCCCGCCGACCTCACCAAGGTCGACGACACCCATATCTCATGGAACGGCGTCACGGGCCAGGCGCTCTACCTCCAGAAGTGGGCGGGGTCGGTCCGCTCCGACATGGTCTCGAGCCTGGCGGAGCTCCCCATCAACCAGGTGATCACGCTCGACATGACGAGCTGGGAGCAGTCGCGCGCCATCGAGACCATCGAGTCGATGAACACCGACCTCAAGGTGCAGAAGTCCGACTACGTGCTCAAGCACTCCCAGACCATGTACATCACCGACGAGATGCTGCCGACCAACCTCCAGGACGCCATGGAGAACGCCCGCGACCTGCGCGACGACCTCGTGAGCCGCGACCAGAAGATGTGGTCGCTCACCTGCACCACCATGACCTGGGCGGACTCGCTCGAGGACTGCGACGAGAACTCCGGGGCCATCCAGGACGTGTTCCGCCGATTCACCTGCCGCGCAGTGCCCCTCGTGAATCTCCAGCGACAGGGTTTCGCCGCGATGCTGCCCACGGGCCGCTGCGACATCCCCTACGTGCGAAACCTCACGACCGCCCCGCTCGCGGCGCTCGTGCCGTTCACGTCGGTCGAGCTCATGGAGCGCGGCGGCATGTGGATGGGCCAGAACCAGACGTCCAAGAACTTCATCTTCTACAACCGCCGCGACGCCGTCGCGCCCAACGGCTTCATCCTGGGCAAGCCGGGCCGCGGCAAGTCGGTGACGGCCAAGAACACGATCCTGTGGACGCTTCTCACCGACCCCACCGCCGAGGTCATCGTGCTCGACCCCGAGCGCGAGTACATCAACGTCGCGCACGAGATGGACGGCGAGGTCGTCCAGATCTCCGGCGACTCGCACACCTACATCAACCCGTTCGACCTCGAGCTCGTGGAGGGCGAACAGCCGCTCGCGATGAAGGTCGACGCCATCATGTCGATGGTCGAGATGATGGCCAAGAACCTCTCGCCGATGCAGAAGACGCTCGTGGACCGCTGCGTCTCGCGCATCTACGACCGCTACTTCGCCACCCACGACCAGCGCGACATCCCCACGCTGATCGACTTCTACAACATGCTCAACCAGCAGCCCGAGCCCGAGGGACGCATGCTCGCCGTCACCATCGAGCGCTACGTCACCGGCCAGGCCTCGCTGTTCAACCACCCGACCAACGTGAACACGCACAAGCGCTTCGTCGTCTACGACATCCGCGACTGCGCCGACAACATGAAGGGCCTGGCGCTGCTGATCCTGCTCGACCAGACGTGGAACCGCATCGTGCGCAACCGCGAGCGCCACGTCCGCACCTGGGTGTTCATCGACGAGATGCAGCTGCTCTTCGAGAACGACTACGCGATCTCGTACTTCGACCAGCTCTGGACCCGCTCGCGCAAGTACGGCGCCATCCCGACCGGCATCACGCAGAACATCGAGCGCATCATCAACAACGAGAAGAGCCGCCTGATGCTGGCTAACTCCGACTTCCTGGTGCTGCTCGGCCAGTCGGCGTCCGACGCCGCGGCGCTGGGCGAGGTCATCAAGCTCTCCGAGCGCCAGGTCGCGATGATGCGCAACGCCGGGCCCGGAGAGGGCCTGCTGGTCGCCGGCGGCAAGATCATCCCGTTCGAGAACCGCATCCCGACGGACTCGGCCATCTACCGCATGGTCACCACCAAGCTCGACGACCTGATCCAGTACTCCAACGAGGACGGGCGCGGCGACGGCGCCCGCCGCGGGTAGCGTGACCCGAGCCATGGCAGACGAGAAGCCCACCGTCACCGACAAGGCGAGCCCGCTAGAGATGGAGAAGGTCAAGCACTCCTCCCTCGAGTATGCCGTGCAGCACGACGGCCCCGCGTACAGGCAGCGGGCCGTCGCGCCCTACAAGGAATCGGCCCTCCCCGAGCTCACGCGCGGGGAGGCCGCAAGGTCCGTGTTCAAGGACCGCGTCAGCGAGTCCGTCGGCAACGCCCTCGGCGCGGCGAAGGGAGCCGCCGACGGCGCGGCGAAAGGCGCGGCCAAAGGGGCCGCGAAGGGCGTCCTGCACAGCCCCCGCGCGGCGCTGGAGATGAGCGCGGCCATCGGCCTTTCCGACGGCAACGCCCAGATCGCCGACGAGGGGGCGCGCGCCGCCGACACCGTCGCCAACGCGGCGATGACCCAGGCCGACCCGCGCAACCTGTACCGCGAGGGAAAGGCCGTCGCCGACAGGCTGCCGGCGGGACGGGCCCGCAGGCGCATGGCCCGCTGGGACGCGAAATCGAAGAAGGCCCTCGCCAAGCAGGACAAGGTGCTCGAGCAGCTGGAGCACAAGAGGAAGCGCGCCGACACCATGCGACGCGCCGGGATGTCAGACAAGTCCCTGCTCGGGCGCTGGATCAACCTCAGGCAGAAGCGGCTCGAGAACAAGGCGGGGCGGCTCGGCGCCAAGGCGGGCCGGCTCGCCGGGACGAACACCTCCGGCATCCGCGGCAAGCTCATGCAGCTGCGCCGCACCAAGGCGGCCGCCACGAACACCGTCCTCGGCTGGCGCGGCGTGGCCGCGGCGGGCGCCGCGGTGGGCGGCACCGCGGTTATCTGCCTAGTCGGGATGTCGCTGCTCAGCGCGGTCATCGGCGGCGCCGCCGCTTCGTCTTCCGGCGGCAGCGCCGAGGGCTACCTGGCCCAGGCGCAGCGATACGTCGACGACGACTCCATCGGGTACTCGCAGTCCACGCGTTGCCACAACCCCAACATGGACTGCTCGTCGTTCGTCTACTACTGCCTCGTCGATTCGGGCTACTGCACGACCGAGCAGCTGGGTACGTACCCGTTCACCACCTCCACCATGGCGGAACCTCTGCTCAAGGCGGGCTTCGAGAAGGTCGAGTGGGACGGGAAGATGGACTCCCTGCAACGCGGCGACATCCTCGTCAACACCGAGCAGCACACGGAGATCTATGCCGGCGACGGCAAGGACTACGGCGCGCACGAAGACCTCGACGGCGCCGACGGCGACTCGTCGGGAGACGAGGTATCGCTGGGGTCTTACTGGAACGACGCCTGGGACACGATCCTGCGTCCCACCGGAGGGGCGGGCGTCACCATCCCCGAGCAGTACGGCAACGGCGGGTACTCCGTCACCTTCTACACCCCGCGCGGCTGCTACGTCAACGGCCGTGACACCGCGTGGGCGGCAGGGACGTCGCAGGCGGCGGTCCACTCCAAGTGGTCGCTCGCCGGGGCGAAGTACGACGACGATATCGCGACCTACAACGGCCGCTACCTGATCGCCTGCACGACGACGTACGGGCGCGTCGGCGACAAGGTCGACTTCACGCTGTCGGACGGCACCGTGATCAAGTGCGTCATCGCCGACGCGAAGAACCCCAACGACCAGGGATGCAACAAGTGGGGGCACTCGAACGGCCAGAACGTCATCGAGTTCGAGGTGGAGAGGTCGCGCTTCTACAGGAGCGGCAACCCCGGCAGCTCGAGCTGGAAGGCCGAATGGGGCGGCAAGCGCGTCTGCTCGTCAGTCAACAGCGGCAGCATCCTCTAGCCCATCGAATGAAAGGGAAAGCGAACATGAACATGACCGACAGGTTCAACCCGGCCAACGAGAACGACCCCAAGAGGAAGCTGGCCTACGGCCTGATCGCGCTGGCGTGCGTGATCGCGCTGGGCTTCGGCCTCGACGCCGCCTCGTGCTCCCGCACGGGCACCGCGGGCGACGAGGGCGGCAAGCAGGACGCCACCGAGGCGGTCGATGTCGGCAGCGCCGCCGGGGGCGACGAGCAGGACGGGAAGGAGGCGGGCGACGAGAAGAAAGTCGAGGCGTCGCCGGACCCGTCCGAGACCTCCGGCGTTCGGTTCGAGGGCTTCGACAAGCTCTCGGGCATGACCGCGACCAAGCGCGAGAGCCTCTGCGACGCCGTGGCCTCGACCATGCGCGCCAACGGCTACGGGCTCGACGAGATCACGGTCTCGATCAAGAAGAAGCCCCAGGCCACCGATAACGGCACCGTCGTGTTCATGCGCGTGAAGGGCACCGGCGACTGCTACTCGGCGCATTACGCCGACGGCACCTGGACCGTCTTCCCCCTGCTCGAGCGCGTGGACGGCGTGAACGACGACCTCGCGCAGGACCAGATCGACTCGCGCGCCGACACGGCGGCCGACGCCGACGCCACCGAGCAGAGCGCCGCGGCGCCCAAGAAGACCTTCGCCATCACCGACACCGAGCAGGCCGCCAAGTACATCGGCGACTCCTGCGCCGGCGCCCTTTTGGACGCATGGCGCGCGTTCGCCGCGGAGAAGGAGGGCGGCGCCGATGCCGATTCCGCGCTGTTCTCCCGCGACCATGTGACGCACAACGACGACGGCACGGTCACGTTCACCGTCTGGATGCCCTCGAGCCAGAAGACCTACCGAGGCGTGGCCGACATGGCCGCCGGCTCGGTCTCCTTCTCCGAGTAGGGGGGAGCGGCATGCCCACACTCATCATCGCCGAGAAGCCGTCCGTCGCGCGCGGCATCGCCGACGCCGTCGGCGCCCACGAGCGCCGCGACGGCTATATCGAGGGCGGCGGCTACCTCATCAGCTGGTGCCGCGGCCACATCATCGACCTCGACTTCCCCCAGAACTACCCGCAGTGGTCCGGCCACTGGTCGATGTCGCAGCTGCCCATGATCCCGGAGCGGTGGAGGTGGAGCGTCACCGCGCCCGAGCAGTACAAGGTCCTGAAAGGGCTGCTCGACCGCGCCGACGTGGAGCTCGTCGTGAACGCCTGCGACGCCGACCGCGAGGGCGAGGGCATCTTCCGGCGCGTCTGGAACCATTCCGGCTGCAAGAAGCCCGTCCGCCGCTTCTGGTCCACCTCGCTCGTGCCAGAGCAGGTGCGGACCGACCTCGCCCACGCCAAGCCCCTCTCCGACTACGACGGCCTCGCCGACGCCGCCGAGGGCAGGGCCAAGGCGGACTGGCTCGTGGGCCTCAACGCCTCGCGCGCCCTATCGTGCCTCTACGAAGGCTCGCGCCTGTCCGCCGGCCGCGTCCAGACCCCGACGCTGGCGCTGGTCGTCGAGCGGACCCGCGCGATCCGCGGCTTCAAGTCGGTCCCCTTCTTCCAGGTGGAGTGCTCGGTCGGCAGGACGGCGCACGTGCGCCTCGCCGGCGAGAAGCTGAAGACCCGTCAGGAGGCCGAGCGCCGCGCCCATGCGGCCGTCGGGTCGCAGTGCGCGATCCTGAAGGTCGAGCGCAGGCAGGAGAAGTGCCGCGCGCCCAAGCTCTACGACCTCACCGGGCTGCAACGCGACGCATCGACGCGCGCGGGCCTCACCGCGGAGGAAACGCTGAACGCGCTGCAAACGCTGTACGAGAAGAAGCTGGCGACATATCCCAGGACCGAGAGCCGCCACATCGGCGAGTCCGACATCCCCGAGACGGCCCGCGTGCTCTTGGCCATCGCGGTGCCGGGAATCGTCGGCGAGGCCGCCGCGGCCGGGTTCGACGCGTCGCGCTCCGACGTCGCCCGCGTGGCCGACGACTCGAAGGTCCACGGCCACGGCGCGATCCTGCCCACGGCGCTGCTCGACGCCAAGGAGATGGCCAAGCTCGATGGCGCAGAGCGCTCCGTGGCCATCCTCATCTGCTGCCGCCTCATGGCCGCCACCATGGACCCCGCGACGAAGCTCAAGACCAAGGTCGAGGGCGAGGTCAACGGAGACGCCTACACGGCCTCGGGAAGCACCGTCACGGACGCTTCCTGGATCGCCGTGGACGAGGCGTGCCGTGCCGCGCTTGCGGGCGGCGGCAAGGCCGCCGAGGACGAGGACGACGAGGCGCAGGACATCCCCGCCGACCTCGAGCAGGGCGACTCCTTCACCGTCGCCGATGGCGACGTTCGCGTGAAGGACGGCAAGACGACCCCGCCGAAGCCCTATACGGACGCGACGCTGCTGTCGGCCATGGAGCACGCCGGCCGGTCCATCGAGGACCGCGAGCTGAAGGCTGCCATCGAGGACGATTCGATGCACTCGGGCGGCCTGGGGACTCCTGCCACCCGCGCCCGCATGATCGAGAAGCTGATCGAGGCGAAGTACATCCGCCGCCGCGGCAAGACCCTCTCCGCCACCGAGCGCGGCGAGACGCTGATCGACATCGTGTGCGACTCGCTCAAGACCCCCGAGCTCACCGCGAAGTGGGAGCTGTCCCTGTCGCACGTCGAGCGGGGAGAGTGGTCGCTGTCCGACTTCCTCTCCGGCATCGAGGGCTACACGGCCGCGGTCGTGTCCGACCTCGAGCGCGGCTTCGACCCCGCGCAGGCCGCGGCCGTCTCCGGCCGCGAGGAGCTGTGCCGGTGCCCGGCCTGCGGAGCGCCGATCGTGCTGTCGCGCAGCGGCAGGCAGTGGCAGTGCTCGTCGTCGAAATGGGCCGGCAAGGAGGAGGGCTGGCGGCTGCTCCAGGGCTGCGGCGTGAAGCTCAACATCGTCCAGAACGGCAGGAAGCTCACCAAGTCGCAGGCCAAGTCGATCCTGTCGGGAGGGACGGTCCACCTCACCGGCCTGTCGAAGAAGGACGGCAGCGGCACGTTCGACACCGACGCGAAGCTCGGAGCGGCGCCCTACACCGGGTTCGTCGAGTTCTGCCGGAGCGAGAAGCCGGGCGGGAGCGCCGGCCGCACGGGCTCGCGGCGTCGCGGCGGGAAGCGGTAGGCCATGGCCGCCGTCACGCGCGACGGGGACGGCTGCGTACCCCTCGCCGAGCTCGACATCAACCCGGCGCTGCGCGCGACCTGCCAGCGCCGGCTCGCCGCGGCGCTCGAGGGGCGCGCCATGACCGCCAGGAAGCTCGCGGAGTTCTCCGGCGTGTCCGAGGCGGTCATCTCGAGGACGCTCCACGGCCAGCGCACGCCCACGCTCGACGCGATCGTGCGTCTCTCGCTGACGCTCAACGTGTCGGCCGACTACCTGCTCGGCCTCAAGGCCTCACCCCAGGGCGACTACCGGGACGCATCCCAGGGCGGCGCGGGGGCGCAGGAGCAAGGGGAGGTGCGCTTCCCGTTCGGAAAGTCCGGGCGGTCACCGGTGTAGACCGGCAACCGGCTGGGTAACATATCTCAGATTACGGGTGCCGCGCCGGGACCTCCCGGCCGGCGCCAAGAACATGGAAAGGATGATGCCGAGATGAAGCATGCAGGCAACGGCGGGCATACCGCCCGCGCGAAGCTCGGGCGCCTCGGGGTGGGCGCCCTGTCCATCGTCTTCGCCTTGAGCCAGGCGCTCGGCCTGGTCGCGCCCGCGGTGCCGGCCTCCTGGGCGGAGCCGGCGCCAGAGCCCGAGACCGTCACCGTGACGCTCGCCGCGGGCGAGCACGGCAGCCTCGCCATCGCCGGCGAGGACGCCGAGGCCGACACGGTCCAGGTAGACAAGGGGTCGAACGTCACCGTCGAGGTCACGCCCGACGACGGCTGGTTCGCCGACTCGCTCACGACCTTCGCCGGCGACGGATCCGAGGCCGCAAAGCTCGAAGTCGAGGACGGCCGCGCGACCTTCAAGGCCGAGACCGGCACCACCGTCACGTGCGCCTTCTACGAAGACGGCTCCAACGGCTCGGCCGCGCTCGAGGCCGTCGCCACCGAGGCCTCGGCCAAGCAGGCCAAGGAAGCCTCCGACAAGGCCTACATCGAGGCCAACCTGGACGAATCGCTCTCGGGCCTCGACAAGTTCGAGCGCCGCGACGTGCTGACCGTCACCACCACCACGGTCGACTCCGGAAAGGTCGCCGCGCCCACGCTCGACGGCCTGTGGGCCGACGCGGACGGCGACGGCATGGGCGACTACAGCGACGCGCTGAAATCCAATGCCGTGAGCCATGCCGTTCTGTACGACCTCGACGACTCTTCCGACTACCTCGTGGGCCGCGCCGGCTCCGACATCTCGGGCGCGACGCTGGCCGACTGGGGCGCATCGGAGAACAACGCCGACGCCGCCATGCGCCGCGGCTTCAAGTTCGACGCGGCAACAGGGTTGGTCTACGTGCCCAAGAAGTACACGGTCAAGAACAAGGCCGGCGAGTACAAGGTCGCGTCCTCCCGCATCCAGCTCCTCTACGCCACGTCCGACAAGGGCGCGGTGAACACCTTCCCCGTGAAGGTCGAGGCCGAGAACGTGGACGGCCGCGCAGCCAAGTCCGGAACCGCCTCGGTCGACGTCTCGTCCCCCGATACCCAGATCGCGCTCGCCCGCGACAAGGCCGCCCGCAAGTCGATCTCCGACGCCACGATCGAGTCCGTCACCGTCAACGGCATCGAGTACACGCGCGACCTCGATATGTGGACCTACGACGAGGACACCGGCACGCTCGACATCCTCATCGCCGCAGCCGGCGTGCGCAGCGTCGACATCAAGCTCGCCAACGATGCCGAGAAGAACGTCGGCTCGTGGCTCGCGGCGCTTGCCACCGAGGCCTTCGCCGGCAACGTGTGGAACATCGGAACCTGGGAGTTCCAGTCCGCCCCCTGGGCCGGCATGTCCTTCCACACCGCCGGCCACAACAAGTACACCGGCGCCCGCACCGGCGCCACCCTGCCGGCGGTGGAGAATCCGTCCGGCGGACGCTACGAGGCCAAGACGATCTATCAGGCGCTCGGCACGCAGAACGTCGACGTCTCCGCCCTCCAGTCCGGAGCCTGGTCGATCGAGCGCACCTGCACGATCGCCGCGCAGACGGTCTCCGGCGTCACCATCCCCAGCGCGACGAAAGTGGACCTCACCTGCGGCCACGTCGGCGTGAACCCCTCCGGCCAGCTCGACCCCTCCTACAACCAGGCCGTCCATACCGACGACGACTACGGCCAGACCGTGCGCATCGCCGCCGTCAACGGCGACGAGGCGATCATCGGCGTGACCGTCCCGACCACCTTCACGCAGGCCGGCGCCGGCTTCTTCAAGATCAAGTGGAAGCTGAACACGGTCCGCTACACCTTCTCCAAGTGCTCGGCCAACGTCTCCATCACCGACGGCAACTCCGAGTACTCCGTCGAGGGCGCCGAGTACGACATCTACCGCTCCTCCGACAACGCGCTCGTGTCGCATATCGTCACCGACGCATCTGGCAACGCCGCGCTCGACCTCGAGCCCAACCAGGCCTACTACGCCGTCGAGACCAAGGCGCCCGCGGGCTATACGCTCCACGAGGGGCATATCGCCTTCAGGACCGGCAACTCCGCCGGGACCGAGCAGCTGAAGGACGACCCTGGCTATGTCCTGCTCCATATCGACAAGAAGGACTCCGCGACGCTCGGCGACGCACAGACCGGCGCAACCCTCGAGGGCGCCGAGTATAAGGTGACCTCCCTTTCCACCCCGGGCTGGGAGCAAACCGTCTCCACCAATAAAGACGGTTATGTCCTTGTGACTGACGTTCCTTTCGGCAAGATAACGGTTCAAGAAATAAAGGCCCCCAAGGGCTATAAGCTCGATACCGAGATTCATACCTATGAAGTTCATCCGGGAGAAGGTACCAATACGGGCACCGTTGACCTTGAGCCTGAGGACGACTTCAAGGAAAACCCCGTCTCGTTCGATATCGAGATCGCCAAGACCAAGGGCGGCGAGGACGACAGCTGGGAGTCCGACGACGGCCAGGGAAACGCCGCCGCGGGCGTCCAGTTCCAGATCATCTCGAATACCACCAATAAGGTCGTCGGAACCCTGACGACCAACGATGCCGGCTTCGCGTCCACCAAGGACGCGGCCACCTGCGACGAGACCTCCGTCTCCGAGGCCAAGACCGACGACCCGGCGCGCCCGTGGTTCGGCTCGGGCAAGCGCAACGCCGGCATCTCCGGCGTCGTGCCCTATGACGCGGCGGGCTATACGATCCGCGAGGTCGATTCCACGGTGCCTGCGGGCTTCGACCACGTGGACGACTGGACGATCTCGGCCGACGACCTCGTGGACGGCACCACGAAGTACTACTCCGTCATCGACAAGACGCTCAACAGCCGCATCCAGATCGTCAAGACCGATGCCGAGACCGGCAACACCGTGCCGCTCTCCGGCTTCAAGTTCCAAGTGCTCGACTCGAACGGCGAGACCATGAGCTTCGCCGACCCCTACGACGTCAACGGCACCGTCGACACCTTCACGACCGACGGCTCTGGGCAGGTCACGATCCCGCAGCGCCTCAAGTCCGGCAAGTACTCCATCAAGGAGATCTCCGCCGCGGCGCCCTACACCGTCAACGGCGACGCAGTCTGCTTCGAGGTCCCCAAGGACTACAAGAAGGCCTCCCCCGTGACCGTCATCAAGGTCTCAGACAAGCAAGCGAAGGGCAAGGCGACCATCACGAAGACGTGCTCGCATGACGGCGAGGCGCTTCAGGGCGCAAAGTACGACGTCGTGGCGCAGCAGGACATCGTGTCCCCCGACGGCACCGTGCGCGCCAAGGCAGGAGACGTCGTCGACCATGTGAAGACCGGCGATGACGGCAAGGCGACCACCAAGGGGCTCTACCTCGGTGCCGGCTCGGCGGCCTACGCCTTCATCGAGACCAAGGCCCCCTCGGGCCATGTGATCGACGAGACGCCCGTGACGTTCACCCTCTCCTACAAGGACGGCGCCACCGCCGAGGTGAAGGCCGCATCCGACCAGTCCGACGCCACGGTGAAGTTCGAGGTCGATAAGACCGTCATGGGCGCCGGCACACCGCTTCCCGGAGCGAAGTTCCAGGCCTGGAACACCGACGACGAGATCTCGATCGGCAGCGCCGCCGGCAACCTCGCCGTCCGAGCCGACGCCGGGGCCGAGGTCTCCATCAGGAAGGCCGTCGCCGCCGCAAGCGTCAAGGCCGATGCCGATGACGGCACCTCCCTCATGCTCAAATCCGCAAACGGCATGGAAACCCAGCTCGGGCCCGATGCCGTCGATATGGAACCCGGTACGTACACCCTGACCGCCACCCAAGACGGCAAGACGCTCGAGGGAGCGGAAGTCGAGATCGAGGCCGGCAAGGCCTATACCGCCAAGGTCGCGGGCGGCCTGCTCGGCAATCATGCCGTCCTTTCCGACGACGGATACACCATGCCCGCCATCAAGCTCGCCTGGTCCGAGGCCAATTCGGCGTACGTGGCCCTCGACCTCGGGCTCGGCACATACGACCTGGCCGTCGCCGGCAAGGCCGCCGGACAGGTCGAGATCGACGGGGACGGGCCGACCTACATCTTGGTCAGCGGCGGCCGCGCCCGCCGGGTGCCCGTCCTGCTCAAGGAGGGCAAGAGCGCCACGGAGGGCGTGACCGGCTCGGACGGCACGACCGACTTCCTGCACCTCGCGCCCGGCACGTACCGCGTCGCCGAGGTCGAGGCGCCCGCCGGATACGTCGAGACCCCTGAGATAAAGACCTTCACCGTCGCCGCCGACGGCCGAATCGATGGCCGGGACTCCGGCCAAGCGGGCTTCGAGGACGACTACACCAAGGTCCGCATCTCCAAGCGCGACATCACCGACGAGTCCGAGATCGAGGGCGCCAAGCTCACCGTCACCGATTCCGAGGGCAAGACCGTCGACTCATGGACCTCGACCGCCGAAGATCACGAGATCGATGCGCTCGCACCCGGCAAGTACACGCTCACCGAACAGCGCACGCCGACCGCCTACGACCAGGCCGAGAGCATCGAGTTCGAGGTGAGGAAGACCGGTGAGGTCCAGACCGTCACGATGTACGACTCGCCCATCTCTATCAGCGGCGAGATCGACAAGCGACAGGAGATCGCCGACCCCACCGCCAAGAACACCGAGGCCAACGGCGACGGCCTGAACACCGCCGAGACCAAGGCATCCGACGACGGCTCCTATGCCTACACCATCGACTTCCGCTCGACGTCGAACACCTGGACCGACGAGTTCACGGTCGAGGACGACCTGACCGCCGCCGTCGACGGCCGCGCTCAGCTCACATCGATCACCACGCCGCAGGCCCTCGAGGACTACGACGGCAAGATGAACGTCTGGTACAGGACCGACAAGACGCCCGATGACCACGTCGACGAGTCGGGTGCCAACGCAACCCTCACCGACGGCCATGAGAACCCCTGGCTGTCCGACGAGGCCACCGCCCCCACCCTTGGCGAGGACGGCCGAGCCGTCGACTTCACCGGATGGAAGCTCTGGCGCGCCGACGTGCCCACGACCGAGGCCGCCGAGCTCGCCGTGGCAGACCTCGGCCTCGAGGAGAGCGAGCACGTCACCGCGATCCGCTTCGAGTACGGCCGCGTGGAGCAGGGCTTCACCACCCGCGACGGCGGCTGGGACCGCGAGGGCATCATGGACGTCCATGACGACATCGCCAGCGCCGAGGACACCGCCGCCGAAAACGGCTCCCATACCGACGATTCCGGCACGGGGACCGGGACGGCCTATGCGCCCGCCATCGTTCGCATGAAGGCCACCGACGGCTACACCGCCGGCACCTCGCTCGACAACTACGCCCGCGTGGACCTCACCCGCAACGGCGGCGGCGACGGCCTCGAGGACCATGACGAGGACCAGGTGACCCAGACGGCGAAGGCCGTCACGGTGCCCCCGACCAACCTCGACCAGACCGGCCGCAACGTCATCATCGGCCTCGCCGCGACCCTCGCCGCCGCGGCGGCGGCAGCCGCGGCGCTCATCTACCGCCGCCGCCACGCCTATCCGGACCCTGTTCCCGCAGGCGGCGAGGATGACGGATATGAGGAAGACGCGCGCGGGCGCGAATACCGCGACGACCGCTATCCCGACGGTTACGACCGCGACCCCTATGGGTACGATGACGGATACCGCGACAGCTACCGCGACCGCTACTGAGAACAGGGCCGATAGATAGCCCTCGACCGGGGCCCGACGCATATCCGCGCCGGGCCCCTTCGCTTGACATCCCAGAGGAGACGCCCATGAAATGCCGACAGCGACGCCGGATCAAACCGCTCGACATCCTTCTTGCCGCCATATGCGCCGTGTCGCTCACAGCCGCCGCCCTCATCGGATGGACGATCTTCCATCAGGACGCCGTCTACAGGGAGCTCTCCATCGATGCCGAGGCGGATGCCGGCGACGGCATCGACTGGGATGGCCTGCGCGCGCGCAACCCGGACATCGCCGCATGGGTATCCGTCGAGGGCACCCCGGTGGATTTCCCGGTGGTCTCGCCCCGGGAAGGCGACCCCAAGGGGTTCTATCTGAACCATGACTTCGACCGCAACTGGTCGTTCTCCGGGTGCCCCTACCTCGACCCGCGCTGCGGGGCGGACGGGCGCCATGCGCTCGTCTACGGCCACCACCTCAACTTCGACGGCGAGATGTTCACCTACCTGCGCGACGCCTGGCGGCAGGAGAAGTTCGATGCCCTCGGCGACATGCGCTGGTCGACGCCCGCCGAGGGCACCGTGAGCCTCCACCCGGCGTTCTCGATGTCCGTCGACAAGAGCTTCGCCGACATACAGAGGTTCGACTTCAACGGGACCGCGGAGCTGCGCGCCTGGCTCTCGGCCCTCTCGGCGCAGGCCACGGCGAAGGCGGACGGCTGCGGCACGCTTTGCGCAGGAGCCAAGCGCGTCGTCACCCTCGTGACCTGCTCGGCCAACTTCGCGGGCGGCCGAGCGAGGACCCTCACGGTATTCGTCGGCTGATTTTTCCGACAAACATGTCACACCATGGAAAAGAGGCACAAAAGAGGGAATAAAAACGGGTATAAAAAAGGTAAGAAAGCGATAAAACCGCTTCCCATCTCGATAAACGCACTATCTCGGAAGGAGGTGCCGAAATGGATGGAAGCGCCCAGCTGCCGCCGCCGGCGCCGGTCGGCATAACCGAACTCAAGAACAACTTCGCCTCGATCGCGAAGCGGGTGCATGACACGTCGATGCCCTGCACCGTGCTCAAGCAGGGCCGGGCATACGTCGCCATCGTCCCCGTGGACCCGGGATACAGGGCAAAAGGGAAATACGCCTGCAACCAGTACACGAGGGTGCTGCGGCGCCTGTTCACGTTCTGCCGGAACGCGCACGACCAGAAGACCACGTTCGTGCTGCGCCGCCGCAACGAGGACTACGTCGCCATCGCGCCGCTCGATCCTCCCGATACCGGGGACTGAGCGCTAAGGGAAACCCGAGGGAAAGGACCGGCCATGCTGCCCACCATCATCATCGGAGCGCTCGCGCTCGCAATCCTGTGGCCCTTCATCAAGCTGGGCTATGAACTCATCAAGCTCGCGGGGTCTCTTGTCCTGCTCGTCGCCTCATGCGCGATCGGCGCCGTCGCCCTCATCGGGCAGGGTGCCTTCCACCTCATCTCGGCCTGCCGCCGACACGCGGGAACGAAGAAGGACGACACCGTGCCGCCGACGGCGGCGAACAGCGACCGCGCCCCCATGCTCCCGGAATGTTCCTCGGTGCGCTAGGACCGCACCGGAGGGAACCGGCCAAACGAAAAACCGAACAGGCATATATCTCGAAAGGACCATGCCATGAAGAACAACCCGATTGAAAAGATCCGCGACCTCCTGGCGGAGCCCGAGGCGCGCCGCAAGGCGGCGATCTGCGCCGGACTCGCCGCCGCGCTCGCCGTCGGCGGCGCCGGAATCGCCATCGCATCCAACCGACCCGAGCCGATTGACAGCACGCCTTCGGCCGTAGAGAAGGCCGGCGCCGACGACAAGGAGGCGTCCGGCGCCGAATCCGTCGCCCCCGCCGACATCGCCAAGATATGCCCGACGCTCACGCTCGACGGGCAGGACGTCGGCGCCCCCGCCGACGAGGTCACCGTCACGACCGGCAAGGGCCGCGTCCTCGTGACGCAGCGCGTCGGCGACGATGCCGCCGCGACCGTGGACTCCACCGCCCGCCGCAGCGCCGCGCTCGCCCGCTCGCTCGACGGATGCGAGACCGGCGGCAAGACGATCGAGACCGTCACCTGGGCCGCGGTCGACGAGGGCGGCAACGTCCAGGTCGCCGTCACGAACTCGCCTGCCACCGCGCCCTCCGGCGGCACCACCGCGGAGGTCGTCAACGGATCGGGCGGGCATGTGATATCCGACGGCGTCTGGAACTCCGACGGCGTGCATGACGCCGGCTACGAGCAGAACGCGGGAACGGTGACCGACTCGACCGGCGGCAAGATCGAGGCCGGTGCCGCCCCCAAGGCAGACGAGGGCGACAAGGCGGACCCGGCCGAGGACGGTAGCGCGAAGGCCGACGACTCCGGTGCCGCCAAGACGGATACCAAGCACGACGCCAAGAAGAACGACTCGAAGGGCAACGCGGCGTCGCAGGCGCCCGGCGGCACGTCCGGTTCCTCGGCATCCGGCTCCGCCCCTGCGCAATCCCAGAAGAAATGGGTTCCCGAGCAGGGGCACTGGGAGACCGACTACGGCCAGGTCTGGGTCCCGAACGTCGTGTACGTGCGCCACGAGCGCTACTGGGTCGTTACCCCCAACGGCAATGTCGGGCCGTTCGATTCTAAGTCTGCTGCAAATGCCTGGGTTTATAACGACATGGTTAACGGCGGCAAGGGAGGCTCCCTGCTTGACGACTCATACACCACCAGCGAGGACCAGGGGCATTATGAACAGCAGGCGACCGGCAGGCACTGGGTCGTGGACGTGGCCGGCCATTGGGAGTAGCCTTCGGGCGGTATCGCACACATGAGGCTCACGTGCTGTAAAATGACGACACCGATACAACCGGCAACGCGAAGATTGGAGCCAGAAGATGAACAGCAGAACGCCCGAGCTCTCGCGGCTCACCCTCATGTGCAGCGACCACGAGGTCGCCGAGTTCACCTGGAACCATGACCGCCAGGCCGTGACCGGCAAGACCCACGTCCTCGATGCGGCGCATGCCCCCCTTATGGCGACCGACCCATCGGGCAACATCACGCGCGACAGGCTCTCGAGCTGGTTCAAGAACAGGGGCATCCCCGATTTCCGCCCCGATGCCGCGGACCGCCTTCGCGCCGTCGGCTACCCGTCGGCCGCCTCCCTCATGGCCTCCGGTTTCGGCGCATCGCTGTCCGACCAATATTGGATCCGCCCCGCCGGATCCGCATCCACATGGCGCGACGTAAACTGCTTCGAGAACGATTTCAGCGAAGAGCTCGGCGAGCTGCTTCTTCCGCACGACGCCTCGTCGGTCCCCTCCCTCATCGAGAAGATCAGGGGCAACGCCGACCTCCTCGCCTCATCGCCCGATGCGGCCCTGAACGGCAACCTGCCGAAACGCTGGACGATCGAGGGCGGGCAGCGGATGCTGGTCAAGTCCGGGCGATCCTCCGGCAGGTTCCAGGAACCGTTCAACGAGAAGATCGCCAGCGTCCTGTGCTCGCGGCTGCTCGACGAGGGCGACTATGTCGCCTACGAGCTCGAGGACGGCGGCTTCATGAAGTGGACCTCCCGCTGCAAACCCATGACCGACCAGGTCACCGAGTTCGTGCCGGCCTGGGCGCTGCTCTGCTCGTCGAAACGCCCCTCGGACCTCGGGCTGCACGATTTCTACGTGTCCGCCTGCGCCGCCCACGGGCTCGACGTGCGCGAGGACGTGGAGAAGATGCTCGTCATCGACTACCTCATGGCGAACTTCGATAGGCACTGGAACAACTTCGGCGTGCTCATCGACAGCGAGAGCAGGGAATGGCTCCGCGCGGCGCCGGTGTTCGACACCGGCGAAGCCCTCTGGTGCGACCGCGAGCTCTCCCAGCCCTTCGACGGCTACACGACCCCGCGGGCCGGCATGATGCGTCCCTTCGCCCGCAAGATCGACGAACAGCTCGGCAGATATTGCCGCAACCTGTCCTGGTTCGACCCGTCCGGGCTCAAGGGCTTCTCGGAGGAGGCCTGCGACATCCTCCTCGGCAACCCGTTCATCGCCAACGAGCGCGGCAGAATCGACAAAATCAGGGAAGCGATCGACCTGCGCGCCATGATGCTGACCAGGCACGCCCATGAGATCAGCGGCGGGCGCGGGTTCATGGTTCCCGACATGGGCGCCGTTTGCGCGACCGGGGCGGCGAAGCGGACGGGGCTCCATCTGTAATTCCCAAAAATCGAGCATCGTGCCCGCATATCGGTATGAAACGCTTCCCGATTGGGAAAAAGGGTTACAAACTTCGGCCCGCGGCCATACCGTGGTCGAATACCCCTCACCGCTTCTCACCGAAAGGGCCTCTCAATGGGAAATATGAAATTCGACGGCGCGGACGTCACCTTCGAGCTCGACGGCTACGACGCCCTGGTCGAGCGCGTCCGCTCCAAGAAGGTCAACTGCAAGATCAACCCCTCCGACCTCCCCAGGCTCTACGCCGTCATGGATGCCGAGCTCGAGGGCAACGAAGAGCTCGCCGCGGCATTCGCCGAGGCGCAGGAGGCGGCGTTCGGCGAAGCCGTGCTCACCGTCTGGGCCGAGCGCATCAAGAGCTTCAAGGACTCCTTCATCCCGGTGTTCGGCGAGGCTTGCAAGGACGCCGCGTGCCGCTTCGGCTTCTCCAAGGACGGCAACAACACCTTCAAGTCCGCGGTCGAGGCCTTCGCGGCCAACATCTGCGACCTCTACGGCGCCGCACCCCAGATCGTCGACGGCTTCTGCGAGTTCCTGGCGCGAAACGCCTGCCTCGAGTTCGACGGCTACGCCGCCGACATGCCCGTCCCCTGCCAGCTCTACGTGGCCGAGGGAATCTCGAAGATGGCCTACCAGCAGGCCATGAACAGCGTCCGCGGGTTCAAGCTCGACACGGACGCGTCCGTCGAGTTCGCCGACAAGTTCATCAACGACAACGTCACGACCCCCGACAGCTTCATCCACCTGAACGACGCCTGCATCGCGATCGAGAACGTCAAGGCCGCGACCTCGACGCCCAGCGTCCCCGAGGCAGCCGTCGAGTTCGCCGTGACCCAGGCGGCCTTCGAGCACAAAACCGTCGACCACTTCGACGACGCGCTCCGCCCGGTATACGCCGACGAGACCGATGCCGAGTTCGAGGACGTGGTCGATGCGGCGCAGGGCCTCGACGCGGATGCAACCGGCATCATCGCGCGCCCTGATACCGATCACCCCGCCCGCCCGGACGAGGCGACGTCGGCCCCGGTCCAGCCCGAGACGTACCGACAGGACGATTACCAGGACGCCTACCAGGGAGAGGGAGCGGGATATGCCCGACCCGAGACCCATGGCGACATCCGCGGGCAGTACGGCCCCTATGGCCAGGACGCCTACGGCAGCACCTACAAGCAGGGCTACTAGGCCCATTTGAACCTCTGGAAAGACAGGGTCGACTCATGGCGGACGCACCCCCCGCAGCGTCGGGACAACGCTCGGTCACGCTCGATATCGGAGCAATCGGATCCGGGCTCGGTGACGGCATCGATATCGAGGAGGCGTATCGACTCGTGGCAGCTGCTATGGAAAACGACGCGGAGCTCATGGCGGCGGTCGGCGCCGCCCGCGAGCGCGCGGTCGAGACGGTGAGGGGCAACCTCGCCGCCAAGTCCGCCCGCGGCGGGCTCGAGGAATACCGCCGCGCGCTGGACGCCGAGTTCGAGGGCACCATCGACGCCCTGACGGCATCGATGGGCATGACGGCATCGCCCGACCAGAAGAACACCTTCAACTCCGCGTTCGACGCCTTCGCGGCCGCCAACGCCTCCATCTACAAGAGCAGCGCCGACTTCCGGCGCGAGTGCGTCGACCTGCTCGCGAAGCGCGCCCTTGCCGAGCTCGGGAGCCCCGTGCCCGCCGATTTCGATGCGCAATCGCGCATCTCGGACTACATCGGGGAGCTCTCACGCGAGCAGGCCGCCAAGACGATCTCCTCGCTCCACGGCCTCAAGGTCTCCGAAGTTCTCGCCGCCGGGCGCAAGCGCATCGCCCAGGCCCTGGGCGAGCTGATGCGCCGCCTGCGCGCCGTCCCCAAACCCGCGAAGGCCACGGCCGAACCGCGCCAGGCGTCCCCGGCGCCCGCCCCGGCAACGGCGGCGGCTCCGGTGCCGCGCGAGGCCGGGCTCGAGTCCGCAGCCGAGCCAGCCGAGGCAGCGCCCGCACCGAAGCATGCGGCGGCGAAGCCGGCGGCCGCGGCGGACGACGAGCGCCTGCGAGACCTCATCAACGGCATCGGCACCTCGCTCAGGTCCGGACTCCCGGCAGGCACGCGCGGGCGCCACGCCGCCCGCGCCAAGGTCGCCCTCGACGAGATCGACGAGCCGGCCACGGCCGACAACATCGTCGAGTTCAAGCCGCGCGACGCCGAGCGCGAGAGGGAGCGCAGCGCGGCGATCGACTCGCGCGTTCCGGCCGTCCCCCCGGCGCGCGTCGCCGCGGCGGCGGGCGCTGCATGCGCGAGCGCCGCGGCGCCCGTCAGGAACTACTCGCTCAACCTCAGGTAGCATCTCCTTTCCGTCAGCCCCCGCTTCCCGTTCGGGAAACGGGGGCTTTCGCATACCCAAAAGACGACGCCCGCCGATACGATTGCCTGGAATATCAACTTTCCGTCGAAAGGGGAAGCCATGCCGGACAATGATGACCTCCGCATGAACCAGAACGAGACCCTTAACTGCAAGCTCGCCCTTATGGGCGTCTGGACGGAGGCGTGCCGCGAAGCCGCCGCATACTTCGGGGTCAACCCGGACGGCTCGGGCAACTTCTCGTCCGTCACCCAGGCGCAGGCGGGCTCGACCGCGGGCACGCTCGCCGTGGACGGGATCTCGGCCGACGAGATGACGAGCCGCCTGGCGGCGTCGCTCGTCGAGCACTTCCCGGACAAGACCGACATCATCACCGGCGACCCGGCCGCGGCCAAGGCCTACGTCAAGCAGTACGTCGTCGACCTCGCCAACCACCAGGCGCTCGCCCAGGCGCGAACGAACAGCAAGCTGTTCCACAAGCAGCTCAACCGTGCCGCCGTGGGCCTGGCCGATGAACACGGCCCGTACGCCCCCGTGCCCGCCGCCGAGGAGGAGTTCGACATGTGCGTGCCCCTCATGGACGGCACGATCGAGGAGAACAGCGAGGAGGTCGCCGAGTTCAGCCGCGAGCTCGACCGCACCGGCATCCGCTACAAGTTCAGCGAGCTGGCCGCCGCCGGATCCGCGAAGGTGCAGACCTGCCTCGAGTTCATGTCCCGCGACATCAAGGCCGTCCAGGCCGCATGCACCCGCGCGGCCCAGAACATCTCGGCGCGCGGACGGGCGTTCGCCGACAAGGTGAAGTGCGTGCCGCTCGTGCTGTCCGCCGCGGCGCAGGGCATCTCGGACGCCGTGCGCGACGCCGCCGAGCTCATGGACAAGGGCTATGAGGAGATCAAGGCGGCGGCCGCCAAGGACCCGCGCTCGGTGGCGGCGGCCGCCAAGCACTGCGCCGACGCCACGGCGAACGTGCCCACGCGCCATCTCCCCAAGGCCTCGCACGGCGCGCACATGGGCTAGACATTTCAGACGAGACAACGGCCCGGGAGGCCATAATGTTCAAGACCTGTAGCGACCCGGACTTCAACTGGGTCCACTGCCTTTGCGATTCGGCCACCTGGGTCGTCAAGGAGCCCGGCAAGCCCATCGGCTTCTTCTACTCGCGACTGTTCGACGATGCGCTCTCGCCGTCGGGCCTCGGCTTCGCCGTCGACGCCTTCCGCATCGACGAGGACGGCACGCTCGACGACTTCTACAGCGATATCCTCTGGGACTACGGCGCGGCCGACGAGCTGATAGCGGCCTACCCCAATAAGTTCAGCTGCGCGGTTCGATGCGACGGGCTCAACCCGTACGACATTCCGACGAGCTGGAGCCATGGCGAGGCCGAGCGCTTCCGCGCGCGCGACACCGTGCTCGCGGCTGTCGATATGCTCATCGACGATGCCGACGAGACCGGCATCGACGCCTGCCCCGAGTTCTACCGCAACGACTACATCAGCATGTACATCAAAACGCAGGGCCTCGGCGAGCGCGTGAAGGTCGGCGGCGCCGAGGCCTTGCGCTTCTCGGTCGTCTCGACCGACTGCTCATGCGGCGATGACGAGAAGGGCGACTTCGAGACCCTGGGCGAGGCCATGAGGGCGGCCAAGAGGCTGGTCGACGTCGAGGGCTATGAGGGCGCCGCGGTCTACGACCGCAAGCAGGAGGCCTGGTGCGCGGGATGCAACGTCGCGACCGTCATCGACATGAACGGCCCGGCATCCGTCACGCATCCGTTCTGGACGATCACCTGCGAGGCCGAGAAGAGGGAGCCCGCACAGCGGGCCGCCGCGCTCGAGCGCGCGCAGGCCATCGACCGCGCCAAGGACGCCGCCGCGCGCACGGCGCGACCTAGCGGCGCGCATTACCGTCCCCGCCGCGCACAGTAGAGGGAAGCATAGATATGGACGACTACGATATCGAGCTCACGCCGAACGATCCCGAGTTCGGTCCCGACGAGTGCGAGAGCGCCTATGCCCTCTGGGCCTTCAAGGAGGACGGCGAGCCCGTCAAGTTCCTCGAGGCCTCCCTTGTCGAGGACCCGGACTACCCTAGCGGCTATTCCTTCTCCTGGCGCAGCCTGTCGTGCGACAGGACCGGAAAACTCGTCGAGGGCGAGGGTGGCGTTATCGGGGACGTCTCCCGCGCCGACTATGTCGCGGACATGGTGCTCCCCGGCGGGGCCGTCTTCTCGCAGGTCGAGGATGAATACCTACCGAATCTGCCGTATTCCTTCGAGAAGGACAGTCTGAGCGACAGCGCGAGGAAGTCGGCGGCCGAGGCAATCCGCGGAGCGATCCTGTCGCTGCCGCTCTCCGTCCCGGAGACGACGGAGGCAATACCGGCCTTCTACAGGCTCGACAACCCCGCCATGCCCGACGACCCCCTCACCCGCGACATGCTCGCCGACGCACTCCAATCGGTGGAGAACTACCATCGCGGCGGCGCTATCGACACCCTGCTGTGCAACCGGGACGGGATGAGCGTCGCGAAGCAGGCCCTCATCGTCTCCGCGGCGAAGGGCTTGCGGTCCAACAGCGGCCTGTTCGATGCGATGTCCCGCGCCGTCGGGTTGATCCGCGCGACCGAGGGCTCCGCCGCGGGCGTCAGCGACTGCGCGCTCGCGCAGAGTCTCCTCATTACCGGGTTCCACCACATGCAGAACCGGTGTTTCGATACCGTCTCGCACGGCCTAGGAGACGTCCGCTACATGGACACCTCCAAAGCCGTGAAGATCTTCGCCGAGGAGCTGACGCGGGATACCGGCCTCGCCCTCGATGCGGCGCTCAAGGGGAAGTATGCCATGCGCTACGGTCGAGACGTCGATGCGCTCATATTCACCGATGCCGATATCGACGAATATGCCGAACTTCTCGGCAACTGCTGTGCCGACCTCGATCCCGAACAGCGCTCTAAGGCCGCCGCCGATGCGGTACGCGAGTGGTGCCGCGACCACGCCATGGACGGCTTCAGCGACTTCCTCTATGACTACCAGCCCGAACAGGTCAAGGGTATGGCGCGAAACACCGGCGTCAGGCATTGACAGGTTTTCGGGGCGGTGTCAGGGGCGCAGGCCGATTTGGACCGATGCCGCCCGCCCGGCCGTCGCCGCGGCCGCCTCGCGGGCTGCCATGCGTATAGCCGCCGGGGAAGGCAGGCCCATCTCGGAACGCTTCGCGTACACGGCTGAAAGCGAGTGGCCGGTCTCGGCCGCGATCTGCTTGGGCGACGCGGCGTAGTCCCGCAACCGGCCGAGCTCGTCTGCCGTCCACCTGGTCCGGCAGATACCTCGGCGGGAGCGCGCCGCCCTCACGGCCATCTCGGTCCGCCCCGTCGCGGCGGCCACGTCCGCGGCGGCAAGCGACCTGTCGGCGAGCAATTCGAGCTCGGCGTCCGTCCAATGGCGATATACCGCGGCGTCTTCCATCGCAGCCCCCTCATCGTATGTAGCAGAATCTCTGGACTCATACCCATCGGGCGCCCGGTGATTTCAGCACTTCCCGTTCGGAAAGCGTTTTTCTTCACGGGATTACGGTCGCCGCGAGGACGGACAATCCCTTAAACGCGAAACCTGACTATCGGAGGTTTCAATGAGCGATGCATCGATGCGACGCGGCATAGGGGGCTTCCCGTTCGGGAAACACCGTGGTGCCGCACATGCGGCGCGGATAACATCGACGCCAAGCACCTATCCGCCATCTGTCCTGTGGAGCTGATCTGTATGGCAAATAACGATTTCCGCGACGGCTTCGACGTCTGCGTGGGCAACTGGGGCTACTACAGCGAGGGAGAGCTTCGCGATACCTGGATGCACCTGCCGATTGATCCCGACAAGATCGAGCCCTGGCTGCGTAGCCACGGGCTCGTCGACGCGGAGCACGAGGAGACCTATATCTCCGACTACGATGGGCTGCCGTTCCGCTGCCCCCAGGTGTTCGATGAGTACGGCCGGCTCGACAAGCTGAACGTCCTCGCGATGCAGCTCACGCTCCTTCCCGAAGGGGACTTGGCCCATATCCAGGCCGCTATCGATTACGGCGAGCCCCTGGACCATCTCGACGAGCTCATGAACCTCGTGGCGCAGGCAGACGAGCTGCCCGTATTCGACTACCTCTATGACGATATGTATGTCGAGGACCAGTGGCATAAGACCTGCCTCGAGCGTTCGACGCCGCAGGAGAACTATGCGTACACCGTCCTCAACGACGATTCCGAGTTCTGGAACCTCATGAACCGAGGAGACGGCGAACTCCTCTCCTGCTTCGACTTCAACCGCTACGGCGAGATCGCCGTGAACAACGGCTATGTCGACCTGTGCGAGACCTGCTATGTCAACAAGGGCGGCGACTGGCCGCTGCTCGACGAGTACTCGTTCGAGGAGATCGGGGGCGAGACCGTGGCCGAGTGGCGCGGGCGTGTCGCCCAGGAGAAGCCCGCAGCACCGTCCGAGATCGCCTATGCCGCCAGCGCCCTTGCGGCGCTCAGCGCCGACGACGGTGCCGGCGGCACCGCACGCGCCGCGAAACTGTAGGGGGCGGCCGCCATGATGTTCAGGGATATCAACCAGTCCTCCACGATGGCTCGCTCGGCCTACCCCGACGGCAACGGCGAGCTCACCGATTTCAGCCTGTTCGCGACCAAGTACGACGCGGGCAAGCCCTCCATCGCCACCGACGGCCTGCCCTCCGAGCTCTCCTATCAGGTCAGGACCGCCATCCGCCGCACGGTAGACGAGCTCGGCATCAACGTGCCGGAGGCGGCCGTCGTGCTGAAATACCCGATCCACTTCTACTACTCGGACGCGAGCGCGGAGCTCACCGGGGTGCTCGCCCTGCCCGGCGCGGTGGCGATCCTCGCACTCGACGGGTTCATTCCCAAAGAACAGCTCGCCGCGCCCGTCATCGGCGATATCTCCAGGCTGCGCGAGGTAGCGGATGAGCTGCGCCGCCGCGGAGGCCTCGAGCCGCTTCCCGTTCGGGAAACTATCTATACGCACACCGTTCCCGAGGGTACATTCGTAGCAAATCAACGCCCCGCCGCCCACCGCGCGACGGGCAGGAAGAAAGGTACCGCCATGGACCAGGAAAAGTACGACAACGAGGTCAGCATCAAGTTTCCCGCAAAGTGGTGCAGCGTCACCAACGCGCAGGGCGAGGACATCGTGATCACGAACGGCACGAAGACCGAGACCTGGCCTGCCGTCCTCTGCACCATCCCCACGGGGACGGACATGAACGGCATCGACATCTCCGGCTACAAGTTCAAGACCTTCCGCAAGCCCTGGACCGAGTCCGATATCGCCAACGGCAAGGGCACCACCGTCACCGTCAAGAAGGACATGCCCGTCCATCTGTTCAAGTATGACGAGAACGACCAGCTCAAGACCCTCGACGTCGACCCGTTTGAGCTGACCAAGGCCGTCAAGGCCGCGCGCGAGGCCTACAAGGCCAAGATGAGCGCCGAGGCACCCAACCCGCAGTCCCAGGCCGCCGCGGCAGTCGCCGCGGCCCACGGTACCGCCGAGCAGGGCACCGAGGCCACGCAGGCCGCCAAGCTCTAGCAGATCGCCGAGCATAAGCGCTTCCGCGAGCGGGCGGTCCGCGAGCTCATGGTCCCCGTCCTGTCTGAGTGGGGATCGATCTACAACGTCCGCACCGGCGAAACTTTCATCCTCGACTCAAATTGCGAGGGCAAGCTATACGGGTTCTACTGTACGGAAACCCCGCTCGCCACCCTGGTCGATGAGGGCGAGGACGGCATCCCCTACGACGCGGCGCTGTACGCCATCGAGACCTGTGGTGCAGATATGCAGCATTTAGATGCCCTTCCCGGCAGCGAGTTGCCCGATCCCCTGGCCATCGAGGCCCCGGTCGCGAACGATGATTTCGTCGGGGCGATCGATACCGTCCTGTGCTACATGGAACAAACGGCCATCGACCTCGAGCTCCGCGACGACCTGTTCGACCTTTCGGGATGGACTCTCGCGGACGGCAAGAGCATCGCCGCGACCTGCTCGCGGCTGGGAATCGATGCCTCGCCGAAGCTGCATACCGACCCGGCAAGCGTCGCCGACGCCGTGAAACGCGCCGCGGATGCCTGCACTCCGGATGCGATGCAGACCCGCACCGCCCATCTCTGATGTTCGAGACCACTGGGAACGATGGCATATGAAAAGCTATATCGAACCGCTGAACGCCGCCGAGGCCCTGGACGTGCTCGACCTCTACGGGGTCGATACGCCCGGCGCCTTCCTATCGGGCGAGCATGAGGGCTGCGTCGAGGTCGAGCTGTCCGGCCATACGGTCCTCCTCGAGACGCCGGATAGCGTCAAGACGCTGTTCGGCCATGATGCCGCGGCAGCGCTGCGCCACCACGCGAACTTCCGCAAGGATGCGGCCGAGATCATGGGTCGAGCGCTCGACCTCGACGATTCCCTCTACAACATCTACAGCGGCACGGCGTTCATCCCGGACACGGCACCGGACGGCGAGTTCTTCGGGTTCCATGTCGCCAGCATCTCACTGACGGACCTCCTCGAGGAGGATATCGACCCGCTCTCGCCGGACGTCTGCGATCACGGCCTCGATTTCATCGCCGAGACCATTGAGGGAGCCGACGCCGGGGACTTCGAACCCTGTGCCGAGGTCGACGATGAAAAGTTCCTTACCTCGGTCGATTGGGCACTGTACGACATCGAGTGCAGCGTCCTCGCGACGCTCGGAGCCGGATGCAGCCCGGAGCTCGCAGGGTGGACGCTCGGAAACGCCGACAGCATCACCGAGACGTGCGCCATGCTCGGGGTCGACATGTCCACGGTCCAGGCGCCCGACGATCCCGCGAGCGTCGCCGCGGCGGCCAAGGCGGCCGCGAAGTCCGGCGGTACGGCCGACGAGCCGAGCGCCGGCATCAAGCTCTGATCTTCCCGACCCGCCGACGGAGGCGAAACCGATGAATTTCCCGAACGAGGTATACTGCTCCATCCTCATCGGCCCGCGCGACCTGGGCAACGTGATCGACGGCAAGAACTCCATCGACCCCAGGGAACTCACCGTCCTGCCAGACGAGTTCCACCCGCTCAGCTGGGGAGTCGTCGCGGACGACATGATGGAGTTCGCATCAGCCAGACGCGCGGCGCGCGAGGACGGCATCGCCGGGCCCGGTTGGACCGAGCACCTGAATGACGGGCTCTCGGGACTCGTCAAGGTCCTGAGGGGCCATAGCGGGTGGAGCCCCGAGCACCCCTTCGATGCGAACGCCTTCCCGGTCGGGGACGGACCCCGCGACGATAGGCTCGTCTGCCGCGACCTCGACGCGTTCGCGGACGCAGGCGAGCTCGCCGAGGAGAACGCCAGGCTTTACGGCGCAACGTCGGTAGCCGACTTCGTCGAGACCGTGTGGGGCTGCACCAGCCTGGAGCCCGTGAAGGCCAGGCACTTCGGCGTGAGCGGCTTCCGGGGGCTCGAGTTCTCGTTTAGGGACGGCGCCGAAACACGCATGCGCGCGTGGCAGTTCGACGCCTGCCCGAAGGTCGCCGCGGCGCTCGCCGCCGCGCTCACCTACCGGTGCGAGAAGGGCTTCTACATGGAGGCCAGATGCGCCGGCGATCAGGGCGGCGTGTGGGGCCTGAGCTTCGACAGGAAGGAGCGCGGGGCGTATGCGGTCGCCAGGTTCCATCCGGAACGCGCGACTTACGACCCCCATGGCCGGGAAGTCGTCTCAAGATGCCCGATCCTGCTAGAGCAGGATGCCAACGGGAACATCGCCTTCCGGCACCCCGGCACGGTGCCGGACCGGCTGATCGACAACTTCATCCCCTCGATGAAGCGCTGCGACGTCGCCGGCGGCGGGCCGACCTGCAAGACCGAGCGCGGTCCCGAAGGCGCCGCGATGCGCGCGTCCAGACCCGGAGGTGTCATTATCAGCTCCCCGGCGCTCGTCGAGCGGGCCCAGGCGGCGGCACTGGCCACGGCCCGCGGGGCGACCACCGCGGCCGGTAACCGGTTGTGACCGGTCTGGACAACGGGCCGCGCGGGGCGGTCCCACACGAATAACGATTCCCATCCATTGGAGCCACCATGAGCACCTATAAAGAGCAGGATATCGAGAACCTGCTGGCACACCTGCGCGAGGGCGTCGCGCCCGATTCCGTCTCGGCGCTCGTCGACGACGTACAGATCGAGTGCGACGGCGCGAAGGAAGGCGAGTCGGTCTGGATGCACCTGGTCCTTCCCGGGGCGCGCTACGGCAAGGACGACATGGTCACATACGACCCGTACGAAACCCACCTCGAACGCTCCCTGTCCTGTTCCGGCGGGCTGCCCATGGTCGAGTTCTACCTGCATCGCGGCGACGACCGCCCCGATGCGGCGCGCAACATCAAGGATATGGAGCCCCTGCCGTATCTCATCGGCCGCTACTACATGAAGACGCTGCTGGCCGACCACCGGGGATTCGGTATCCTGCTCCAGGACACGCCGCACCTGGGCCTTCCGGCCGATACCGTGCTCGACGTCCAGGATGCGCTCGCCGAGACCGCGAGGGCCTACGCCGCCGGATGCGATTTCGAGATCGATGCCGCCGATGCCGACATCGCGCGCTGCATCGCAAGCGGCGGATACCGCGGCGGCGCCAAGGTCGCCGCTGTCTACGTGCCCGTGGGCGACCTGCCGCGAGAGACGACGGTCTTTCCCGACATGGACCGCGCCCTGGCCTCCATCGGGATCGACCGCCCCGAGACCGAGACCCTGGCCGAGTATGGGGGCGTCACCGTGAAACTGCTGCGCGCAGGCGACGAGGAAGGGTCCGCGCTCAAACCGAACCGGACCCTGTGCCGCGACGGCGAGACCGAAATCATCCGCGGCGGCTTCCTCGTCGTCGCGACGGGCCGGGACGGCGGGCTCGTCGACCTGCCCGGGTGGGCGATCGAGAGCGCCAAGGAGCGCTTCGCCGACCCCTCGTCGGGCCCCTTCCGGGCAACCGCCGAGCTCGCGAGGGAGGTGCGCCGCACCCTCGGCGAGCAGATCGAGCGGGCGGGGCGGACGCCCTCCGACATCGCCGCGCTGGTGTCGCAGCTCGCCGCGAAGCCGGGAGGGGACGGCGGGCCGGACGGGAAGCACATCTGAAAAAAATCGGGCCCGGCGCGGCGGCGATGTATATATTCGGGCTTGCACGGGTATCAATTTTGCAATCAGGCCGCAGCCAGCTACCCAATCGTCACCCAAACGCATCGCGCGGCCTGGTGCGCGGGAGCGCGCGGCGGCAGAATCCGGACCGCAGGCCCGAGTTTCGACCGCCCCGCCGCCGCATCCGCCAGAAAAGGCATCCGATGCCGGCATATGCTGGGGCGTGCGCCATACGTGAGAAAAACAGGACATCGGCAGGGGGAACAGCATGCACCGGGGCTCCGATAGCGAACGACACGACAGGACCGAGTCGCAACGCCAACGCGACCGCGACTACGCCAAGGAGCTGTGCGCATCGCGCCTGGCCTTCACGCTGTCGAGGACCGGCACGTCGAAAGAGGACTACTGCCGCGCCGTCGGCATCTCGAGCTCGACGCTCTCGCGCATCCTCAACAGGCAGACGCTTATGTCGACCTCGACGCTGATCGAGACCGCGAGGTATTTCGAGGACACGAGCGTGTCCTGGTTTTTAGGACTGTAGGAGGACAATTGAACCCCATCGATATGATCAAACGTTCCGATTTCGAGCCGTTTGAGCTGAGGCGCATCGCGTTCGCAGCCATCTTGACCGCATTGCCGCCGGCCATCTTCCAGTTCCAGCGCGCCGCGTCGGTCGTCCTGTCCTGCCCGACAGGCTACTACTCGCCGGCGTCGGCAGCATGGTTTCTGACCCGGGGGTGCCTGGGCGCCGTTTGGGTCCCGATCGCACTGCTGGTCGCCGCCACCATCGCCTGCAAGGCCCAGAGGCGCCTGCTCGACCTCGGCATCGCCGCGGTCCTCCTCGCCCTCTCGGTGCGCAGCGCCATCCTCCTCGACGCGTATTCCATCGGCTACCTCGCCATCGCTTTCGCCTGTTTCGCCCTCGCCGGGCTCAAGGAGGAGTAGATCGCTTTGAACACCTCGCCACGAACCAACATCGTCCCGGGTCGAAACGGGAATGACGAGAAGACCGGGCCCCTCCAGGTGCCGATCACGCGTCGCGGCGTCTTCGCCGCCCTCGCCTGCGCGGCCGGGTTGGCCCTGCTCGGGCCCGCCCGGAAGGCCGAAGCCCTCGCCGGTATGAACTTCAACCTCGGCCAGGGCTGGTTCGGAGCCGCCAACGACTCGATGCTCGTCCACCTTGACCCACGCCAGGGCGAGGGGGACATGTACTTCGGCTTCGCCAACAGCTACCATGAATGGCTCGCCGCCGCCCCCGCCAACACCAGCTACTATATAAATCATTACGGGCAATGGCTGAGGTACGCCTTCGCGTGCGTCTTCGAGTGCAACTACGCCAACGAGCTCTACACACTCGTGGTGGTCAGGCCGTTCGCATGGTGCTCCAGCAAGGACCTGCAGAATGGCAGGGGCCTTTGGGTCGATACCATCTCCGTGGGCGGCGACAACAAGGGCTACGTCTACCTCGACGGCGCCGAGCTCGCAGGCTCCCGTTTCGCCGGCGACCTCAGGAACCAGATCGGCTACCCCTATTACGACTGGATCTCATACGGCTTCTACGACTTCAACGACTTCCAGGGGTCCACGTACTGGGGGTCCACCCGCCCGTCCTTCTGGGTCAAGAGGCAAAAGGGCGAGGCGCGCCACAGCGTGTGGAGCAAGCTCCAGGTCTACAACGTGGATTACAATCACTTCGGGGTATACGACAACGTCATCAAAGAATCCGACGCCCCGAACTACTGGTTTCTGAGCCAGACCACCCCTTCCCGCGATTTCAGGGTCGAGAAGATCTACATCCGCAACGACGTGGCCCTCTACGGCGGCATCTTCTACATCAGGCCCGTCATGGCGCCGGACATCCAGCTCGACCTCCTCCAGGGCCAGTACAGCGGCGGCAAGCCGCTCGCGCAGTACGGCAACGGCGCCTCCGTGGGCCTCTGGGAGGACTACCGCAGCGTCAACCAGACCTGGATGCTCAAGCCGTACACCAACGACGGCGTCGACACCTTCACGTTCGCCATCGCCAACATGGTGGGCCCGAACCTGACGCACATGCTGAACAACAGCGGCCACGCCGCGCCTGTGGTCGACCACGGAGTCGTCCAGAACAGCCATGCCGACATCTGGGACATCAACGACGCTGACGGCCGGAGCAAGGCCTGGTGGGTCCACCACGAGCCCGACGACTCCAACGAGACCGACCACTCCTGTTACTTCATCACCTCGGATGCCGACGGCCTGCGCCTCGACACAGACGGGGTCACCTCGAACTCGGGCGTCAGCGTCTCGGTCCAGTCTGCGGCGTGCCCCGGGCGCTGGGCCATCCAGAAGAATGCCCAGTGGAACCTCGTCGAGGCGCGCATTGAGGGCAAGGTCTCGGTCCATTGCGACGAGGGCATGCTCAAGATCGGCGACAAGGCGAAGATCTGCGGGTGGCACAACACGGACCCGGACGACCCGGATGCGGGAATCAAGCCCGCCGGCTGGGTCTTGGGATGCAAGAACGAATCGGACCTGCCGGTCAGGCCGATCTTCAGGCTCTACATGTCCGACGTCGCCGACGACCTTCCCGAGGACGATGCCGCCATCTTCGCCCAGTGCGGCGTGGCCACATGGGGATGGCAGCAGGAATCGCTCGCGCACCGCCATATCGGCTACCCCCACGGCGGCCACTCGATCTACGGCCTCGCCCTCAGACTCGAAGGCTCCGCCTTCCCGGGATCGATCCGCTACGCGGCGCAGCGCTACAGCGGCGGCGAGTGGGTCGAGGGCGCCGACGGCGCGCGCATCCTCGACTCCGAGTCGGATATCCTGGGCAGGGTAAAGGTCTGGCTGACCGGCGAGATCGCGGACCACTACGACCTCGAGATCAGGACCAAGCTGCTCAACGGGAGCGGCGAGTGGTCCGACCCGGTCTACGTCAACTGCTCCGCCTCCTCGCCGCTCGACATCGGCTCCGCCCCCGCCGTCGGCATCGAGCCGGACGGCGCCGACGGCAACAAGATCTGCGGCATGAATATCCATCTCGTGCGCAAGCCGCAGGGCGGCCGCGTCGTCAGGGAGTTCTCAAAGAGCGAGGACCTGACCGTAGACGCGTCCTGGGGACCGGGATACCTCTCCGTCGCCGCCATGCTCGGCATCCGGACCGTCGGCAAAACGGACCGCTACGTCTGGACCGACCGCTATCTCGGCACCCTCGTCTCCCGCGGCGTGCCGGTGGTCACGACGTGCGTCGAGTACTACGCCGACGGCGTCGAGCAGAAGGACATGGTGTACCGCGACCTCGACGTCGAGGGCGGAGACGTCTACACCCCCGTCGACATCGCGACGCAGAAGGCCCTGAAGGACACCTGCAACCTCAACGGGCAATACGGACAGAACCCCTCGACGGGCTTCTCGGGCTGGTTCCTCGACCCCGAGCTCACCCAGCCCGCGGCGGGCGTCACCATCGTCAAGGACCAGACGCTCAAGCTCTACGGACGCAACCGCTGCACCGTGCGCATCGAGTACGCCGAGGGGTCGCTCAGGCCCGAGGACGGCGGCATCTACCGCACCGCGCCGCTCGCGTACAAGCCCGATGCCCGCTCCAGTTTCGAGTTGCCCGATTTCTCGCAGTCGCCGGAAAAGCACAGGCTCGACGGCCTGGCGCTCGCGGCCATCGGCGACGACGGGCAGGGGCACAAGGCGCTCTACTGGGGCGAGAGCGTCACGCCGGTGAAACCCGGCGAGGTGTTTGCCATGATCGCCGACGAGACATGGCGCAGATACGTCCCGGAATGCTGGATGACCTCGGCAGACGGCACCGAGAAGGTAACCTCCGTCACCGCGAAGCGCGACGTCACGCTCTACATCAAGTGGACCGAGGCGAAGGCCGAGGGCGTCGCGAGTAGCAAGGGCTGAGCGCTGACCATGCCGTGCGGAGCGGCCGCGTACACGATGGGAACACATTTCCACTTACGAAGTGTCTACGATGTTCCGCCAAGGGGTATAGTCAAAGCAACGCCGTCACTCCTTCCGATAAACTATGTCACGGCGACCCGGCCGACCCACCATCCGATCCAGTCGGCCCCATATGCAATGGCGGACTCCCTTATATGCCGTCATTCTCCCCATCGGCGGCCGGCCCTCACCGGCCGCCATCCTTTTGCGGATATTCCCACCGCACGCTATCTGCGTTTTCGGTGCCCCGTTCCCACTTTTGGGAGCGGGGTTCTTCTTTTCGCCGCAAAGGCGTATGCTCCCGGTCGAATATCTACCCCTTGGAGTCACCTTGATAGCACCCAAACATGGCGGGCGCACGCACGGCGCCATCTTTGCCCTATGTGCCCTCCTCATCGCGGGCCCGACCCTCGCCCGCGCCCTGACGGGAGCCGGAACGCTCGACTCCGACGTCTGGTTCCTCCTCGCGACCGGCCGCGAGATCGCCCGCAACGGCATCCCCCGCACCAACCCGTTCTCCATCTGGCCCGGACAGGGCATCGTCGTCCAGCAATGGCTCCATGACGTCTGGCTCTGGGCCTGGTATACGCGCGGCGGCTATGCCGCAGTGGCCGTGTCCGCCTGCGTGCCCGCCGGGCTCCTCTTCTGGCAGCTTGCCGGCCTCATGCTCGACGCCGCCGGCGGAAAGCTCTCGCGCGCGGGGCTGGCGTTTAGCCTCGCCATCCCCTCTGTATGCATCTGCATGTACATATCGGTGCGCCCGACGCTCTGGACCGCGCTGCTGTGCACGCTCACGGCCAGGATTATGCTCAGTTACCTCAGGGACGGCAGGCGCCTGGTGCTGCTGTGGCTCCCCGCCGTCGCCGTCGCCGGCGTCAACCTCCAGGCGGCCCATTGGCCGCTTCTCGCCGCGTGCGCCGCGGCGTTCGCCCTGCCGAACCCGCATGAGCTCGCCGACCCTGCGGCCCGCCGCGCGTGGTCCGCGCGGGCGCTCCCCATCTGCGCCGCCCTGGCGGCGATGTGCGCGGCGTCGCTTCTCAACCCATATGGCGCCGACGGGTCCCTCTATGTCTTGAAATCGCTCGGCGAGGCCGCCTATGGCGGCGCCATCGTCGAGATGCAGCCCCTATGGGTCCAGCTCGGCCCCCTTTTCGCCGTTCCCGTCGCGACGATGGCGCTGGGACCGATCGCGCTGTGCCGGCGAAGCGGGGCGAGAGTCCCGGCCGGCGCCGCGGCAATGCTTCTCGCCGGTATCGCCGCGGGAGTCCTGCACTCGCGCTGCATGTGGATCGCCGGCCTGTTCTGCGGCCTGTGCTGCGCGTTCGGACTCGCAGGGGCGCTCGGGGAGCCCGTGGCGCACCCGGGGCGCGCGGCCGCCGCGGCAGGCGCCGCCATGGCCCTGATCGCCGCGGTCTCGGGGCTCGCGGTATCGCTGGCGCCGCAATCGGGCGGCGAGGCGGTCATGCTATCCGTGACCGAATCGGAGATGTCCCCCATCTTCTCGGCGATATACGACGCCGGATCCGATGCGCTGGTGTTCTCCAGCGACGTCTCGGTGTACAACCAGCTCGAGTGGGAGGGCTTCAAGGTGCCCTGCGACATGCGCCCCGAGATCTGGGGCGAGGGCATCGCCGGCGCCGGGGCGGAGTCCGCCTACCGCGAGATCGTCGACGTCCTCCAGGGGTCGACCTCGCTGGAAGAGAGTACCGAGGACTGGGGCTGGGAGCTGTTCCTCGTCAGGGACGATGAGGCCGACGCCCTGCGATCCGGCGGGCACTTCGATGAGCTCGCGCACGGCGGCGGCTACACCCTGTTCGAGCTGTCGGAAGGCGGTGAATAGCGTGGACCGCACGGACACCATGCGCCGCACCCGCATCCTACGATGGGCGTCGCTCTCGGCCGCGCTCGCCGCCTGCGCGGCGGCGCTGGCGGCGGTATCGCTTACCGGCTGGTCGCTGTTCCAACCCGATACGCGATACATGGTCGCCATCGGCCGGTGGATCATCGAGAACGGCAAGCTCCCGACCTCAGACCCCCTTACCCTCCACGAGGGCCTTGCCTATATCTGCCAGCAGTGGCCCCTGTGCATCGCCGCCGCGGCCATCTTCGACGCGTTCGGCGAGGCCGGGATCAAGTGCGCGGCCGCCGTGCTCGACATGGCCGCGGCGGCGACCCTCTGGGCCTGCACCCTCGACCGCGGCAGGACCGGCGCCGTCCATATGGCGGCATCGGCCGCATGCGGTGCCGCCATAGCCACGCTGTGCAACTCAACGCCGCGCGGAGTCGACGTCATGGCGCTTTGCGTCTGCTATGCGGCGGGCAGGAAATGGGCACGCGGCGGGCGGGACTCCCTGTTGGCCGCCTTTCCCGCCGCGGGATTCGCCATGGCCCAGCTCCACGGGGCGCTGTGGACCGTCGCCCTCATGGTCCCGTGCTGCCTCATACTCGACGGCAGGCTCGACAGGCACGGCAGGCTCAAGGCGCTCACGGCGACCATGTCGACCTTGGCCGCATGCATGCTCAACCCCTACGGCGCAAGGCTGCCCATGGTGCCGTTCGCCACCATGGGCGCGGAATCGCTGAGATCCGTAGGCATCGGAGAGCTCGCACCGTGGACCGAGGCCGCGCCCGCCCAGGCGGCCGCCGCGTGCGCCCTCGCGGCGGCGCTGCTCCTGTACCGCCTACGAGTGCGCCGCCGCGGGGGCCGGGCACTTCTCGAGGCCGGTGACCTGCTCGTGCTCGGCACGCTCATGCTCGCGCTGGCCAACGTGAGAAACGAGCTCTTCCTGATAGCCTCCATGGCGCTCGCCCTGTCCGATATCCAGGGAGAGGTGGCGGGCCCGCGCGTCAAGCAGCCCCATCCCGGCGGCGGCAGCTGCACGGCGGCGCTCCTGGCCTCGCTCGGGCTCCTCGCCGCGACCGTGCCGAGGCAGACGCCCATCGAGGCATCGGCCGCAAGGGCCATGGCCGCGCTCGAGTCATCCGGCGCCGAGCAGGGCGATGCCGTGATCTGCGATATCGACGTCGGTAGCGAGCTGGAGCTCGCGGGATACCGACCGCTGCTCGACACGCGCGCCGAGCTCTACTGCCCCGAGCTCAACGGGGGCACGGACGCCTGGGGGGCAGCTCGGCACGTGCTGGCGGGCGACGAGAACGCCATCGAGGGAACCGGCGCCGATTTCGCGGTCGTCCCCTCGGGGGCCTACCCCGCGCTCGAGGACTCGCTTTCCGGGCTCGGGTTCTCCCTGGTGCATGACGACGGGACCTTCGCGGTCTTCGCCCGCAAGCCCTCATAGGGGCCGCATGCCGCCGACAGCCGCATAGCGCCCCGGCCCCGTACGGGAGCCGCACCGGGCCCGCCGCCTCATAGGGACGACGGGCCCTTCGCTCCATAATTCCTCCATAGGTAAGAATGTGGTCTGAGCTGGGGATATACCGGGTCTTTCCCATTTTTGGGCAGGGTGCTGACCCACATCTTTCCCGGGGGCATAGTTTATGCCGAACCGCCACAGACGTGGCACAGGCTGCGCGGGTGCGCCCGCGCATACATCAAAGAGAGGAGGAGGTCCAATGCACGATATCCTCGCCAAGCCGGCGGCCATCGCCACCTGCGGCCTTTTCAACATGAAGCGCCGCGCCAAGGAGGCCCTGCCCGCACAGGGCTCCATCGAGTGGGTCGTGATCGTCGTCTGCATCGCCGTCGCGCTGATCGCCGCGCTGGTTTATCTGTCCAACCAGATGAACATCAAGATCAACACGGTCTCCAAGACGCTGGCCGGTACCAACGTCAATGGAGCCAATACGCCCAGCTAGCGCATCTCGGAGCCATCCGTCCGGGGGCAGACACCCCCGCCCCCGGGCATCCCGAACCTTCCCGCGCGCCGACAGGGCGCGCTTTCCAGATAACCACAGCACCGGAGGGAGCCGTATGCTCGGAACACTCACGCTCGCAGCCGGGTCGGCCGTCGCCGGCTGGCTGCTGCAACATGCCTACCAGCACATGCGCTATTCCTTCTACGAGCGCGAGGACGCGGCCATGCTCGCACCGGGCGCGGACCCCGAACAGCGCCGCAGCTGGCTGGCCGCCATCGCGCCGCAGATCAGCATCCAGGCCGTCGCCCCCTCCACGATCGACGCGCTCGCCGCATCGGGAGATATCGACGCGGGCCTGCTGCCCGCCCGCGCGGCCGGGGCCTACGCCCGCCGCTACAACCCGACGCTCGCCGGCGAGGCCTACTGGATTCCCGCATACCTCGCCGCCGGCCTCGCCGGCGCCGCCATGTCTCCCGCGGCCGCCGTCGCTGCGGTGTCGTCGCTTGCCATCGCGGCGAGCGACATCCGCTTCCGCATCGTGCCGATCCCCCACCTCGCAGTCCTCGCCGCTTCCTGCGTCCTGGCGTTCTGCCCGACGGCGGCGGGCGCCGCGATCACGGCGGCCGGCATGGCCCTCACCTGGGCCGTCGGCGCCGCCGTGCGGCGCATCGGCGGAGAATGGGGCGACGGCGACTCCCTCATGCTCGGATGCGTGCTCGGGGCCACCGCCGGAACGCCGACCGTGCTGACGCTCGTGCCGGCGCTCGGCGCCGCATCCCTGCTCTTCATCGCGTGCTCGCACCGGATCGGAGTCAAGACCGGCGCCATGCCGCTCGCACCCGTCATCTCGCTCGCCCTGATCGCCTCATTGGCCGCGGGGGCGATCTCATGACCGCCGCGAGGGCGCGCGGACGCCGCGGACAGGGAACCTTGGAGTTCATCCTGGTCCTGCCCCTTCTCATCATCATGCTCGTCGCCGTCGCGGACTACGCGCACCTCGCGCGCGAGACGGCGAACGTGCAGACCGCGAGCTCGGAGGGGGCGCGCTACGCCGCGGCCAACCCCACCGCATCCGACGACACCGTCGCCGCCTACGTCCGCGAGGCATGCGCCCTCGGCGATACCGCGAGCGTCACCGTCACCTCGGCCGATGCGCCGTCAAAGCCCGTCACGCTCAAGAGTGGCGACAAGTCGGTCTCCGCGCGCTACTCGCGCGAGAAGGTCACCGTCAAGGTCGTCAAGGACGTCCCGTGCATCTTCCCGCTCAAGTCGCTCGGCGTCTCAGGCGCCACCGATGCCGGCTGGCGGGTCCACTCCGAGATGTCGTCCATCAGGTCAGAGATCGGGAGGTCCTGACATGCCCACACGCTCTGCACGCCGCGCACCATGCCGCCTTGCGGGACAGGGGTCGGTCGAGTTCATCCTGGTCATGCCCGTCCTGCTGGCATTTCTCTTCGCGATCGGCTCCTTCGCGATGCTCTCCTATCAGAACACCGTCATCCAGCACTCGCTGGCGACGCTGGCCGACTCGCTTCCCGCCGGATGGCAGGAGCGGGACCGCGACGAGCTCGTCCGCGACCTCGTCTGCTCCGGCACCGACCTCGAGAGGGATAGGCTCACCGTCACCAACGCCAAGGTGAAGGCCACCACCTCCGGCGTCGTCAACGACGGCGACTCGATCGCCAACGAGCTCGGGGCATCGACCCTCAGGACCGAGACGCGCCGCGTCACCGTCGAGGCCGACGTCGCCTACGAGTACAACGACCCCCTCTCGCTCGGCCGCAAGACGGTCCTCACGCGACACGTGTCGCACAGCTACACGACCTACACCGATTGGGAGGTGCTGTGATGGCATCCAGAAAACCCCGCCGCGCCTCGGGCCTTTCCGGCCAGGTCGCAGCCGTATTCATCGTCGCCCTCGCCTGCCTGCTCGTCGCCGTCGGCCTCGGCGTCGACGCAAGCACCGCCTATTCGGCCAAGACCGGCCAGGAGGCCGTGCTCGAGGCCGTCCGCCAGTCCTCGCTGGGGATGGCGAACGCCGTCAAGTACTCCGAGAACCCCGGCCGCGAGGCGCGCGACGAGGTCGTCGAGCTGCTTTCCGACAACGGCTACTCCGGCGCCGCCGAGATCTGGTACGCAGAGCTGCCCGAATCGGAATCCGGCGCCAGCGACCGCTATGCGGGCGTCTACGTGATGCTCGCCAACGACACCCCGACTTCCTTCCTCCAGCTCGCGGGCCGCGACAAGCTGACCGCCAAGTCGACCGCGATCTGGACCATCCACCCCTACTCGACCGGAACCGTCTACCGCCCGGCGAACGCCGGCATCGGCAGCCTCGAGGCGACGTTCGAGGGCGGAACCGTGACAGGGCGCAAGGAAACGGCATCCAGGCTCGAGGACGCCCCGGACGACCTCGTCAAGGCGATCCGCGACGAATCGAAGGCAAAGGCCGGATCCGGGCACGTGGATAGCGGAAACTGAGACGGCCGGCGGCCGTCCGCTCAAGAAAGGAAACCTAAGGACATGAACGATAACCGAGACGAGATCCAGCGGCTCCGCGCCATGAGGGCCGAGGCCGTCAGCCGCAACGACTTCGCGCGCGCCGACGCGATCGGCGCGGACCTCGCGCGACTCGAGGGCGCCCAGCCCGCAGGCGGCGCGGTCGACCCCATCACCGGGCTCCCCGTCGGCGGCGCACCGGCGCCCCAGCGCCCGGCCGCGCCGGCGCCACGGCGCCCGGCCTATGAGGAGCAGCACGCGCCGGCGCCGCGCC
>JAXIZX010000086.1:0-2433 GCA_036303765.1 Collinsella sp.
CAGCCTCAATTCGATTGCCACGGACCGCTACGAAACCTTCAAACGGCAGGTCCCCCGTACCGGTAAAGACGCTCTTAGACGTCAGGACCGTCAAACGATCAGACATCACAACCACCTACACCGGAAGCATGCCAGAGATTGCCGTTACGATCAGGCCAAAGACGACCATGAAAATGAAGAACTTCCAAATGGTCTTCCACCATTGGCCAAACGAAATCCTAGCCACGGCAAGGCCGGCGACCGTCATGCCCGCCACGGGACTGATGGTGTTGATGGTCTGATTAGCAAACTGGAGCGCGGTAACGGCAGCCTCGGGATTGAGGCCCATAAGCTCGGTCAGCGGGCCCATGACGGGCATGGTGAGCGCCGCAAGTCCAGAACTCGAGGGAACCAGCAAAGAGAGCAGGCCAAGGACGATATACATAAACGTGGTGTAGACGGCAGCGGGTGCACCGGCGAGCGCAGTAGCGAGCGCCTGGAGGATGGTGTCGATGATCATGCCGCCCTCGGCGATGACCAGAATACCGCGAGCGATACCGATAACGATGGCAGCGTACGCAAAGTCGGCAAGACCCTTAACGAACTCCTCTGCGATCGTCTGCTGGTCAAGACCGCCCAGGATACCGGCAAGCAAGCCCATGCCAAGGAACACGGCGGAAATCTCATTCATGTACCAGCCCTGGGTAACAAGACCCCAGACGATAATGCCCATACCGCAAGCAAAATCGATAAGCACGAGCTTCTGACGGATAGTGAACTCTTCCTCGATGGAGGCATCGGTCACGGAAAACTCAATACGCTTGAGCTTATCGTCCTCGTACACAATGGACGACTCGGGATTTTTCTTGACGCGCATGGCGTAGCGCATGGCCCATGCGATACCGACGGCAGTGAAGATGACCCAAGAAACGGCACGCAGCCACAGTTGCGGATTACCCTCGATGCCAATGATGCCTTGGGCGATCAAAACATTAAACGGGTCGATGGTCGAAGCACAATATCCCAAGTTAGGACCAAGGAAGCAGATGATGAATGCCGTCATCGAGTCATAACCGATACCCATCATGATGGGAATGAAGATGGCATAGAACGGCAGGGCTTCCTCAGACATACCAAACGTAGTGCCGCAAATGGACAGCAACGTCATCGTGATGGGAATGATGAGGATGTCCTTGTTCTTGAGCTTTTTAATCACACGGCTCATGCCGGCATTCAAAGCGTTGGTCTTGGTGATGATTGCGAACGATCCGCCAATCAATAAGACGAACGCAACGACGTCGGCAGCCTCTTGGATACCCTTGGTGGGCGCTTGCAGGACCGCGAAGATATCCTGACCCAGATTGATGGTCTCGCCGGTCTCAGAATCGGTGTAGTTCTTATCGACCTGTTCATAGGTTCCAGCAACGGCGACTTCACGCTCGCCCGCCGCTGTCGAAATCGTCTTGCGCTGATACTGACCAGAGGGAACGATCCAAGTCAGGACCGCAAAGACAACGATCAGCAAGAACATGATCGTATAGACATGCGGTAATTTGAACTTAAAACGTCTGTTTGTCTTCTTCGCCTTCGTATCTGACATAGATACCTCCAAAGAACTCGAGACTGCATCGCATCTCGCTTCAACGTTTGCACAATGCAAACGTTCTATGACGTCCCATAGATTACCAGCAGCTTTTCTCGTCATCAAGATAATTTCAAACTGATTGCCGCAACGCGGTTGAACGGTTGCGTTTGCGCCGTGAACGGTATGGAAACGCCCTGTGAGATGATCCACCGGGCGCTTCCATTCGCAATGTCCTAGATATCAAAAACGTAGCGAGACCCAACGATCCGCTGACGACCGATGATAAACGGCCGCCGCTGTTCATCGAAAAAGAAGGCTTCCATATAAAACAAGGGTTCGCCAACGGGAACTGCCAACAGTCGAGCGACCTCGGGCGACGCGCACGCGATCTCGAGCGTGCACGGGTCGGTAAACGCGGGCGTGCGGCCCGTCCGGTTGCACACGAACTCAAAAATGGATTGGTTAGATAGAGGTGCCGTTGATAGATAGGCGTTGTCCTCGTAAACATAAATGTTGTTCTCGAGCATGACGGGGACGCCATCGGCAGTACGCACACGCTCGACGCAAATCAAGTCAGTTCCAACGGGAGCACCAAAGAACTGTGCTTCGGTGGAATCCGCCGGCAGTATCTTTCTCGAAATGACGCGCGCCCCCGCCTCCATTCCGTTAACGCGGCATGCGTCCGAAAAACTCTGGACGTCATCCTTCTGGCGAATCTTGCGCTTGAGCTTGGGGGCATTGACAAACGTGCCTTTCCCCTGTCGCTTCGTTAGATAGCCCTGTTGGACGAGCTCCTCAATAGCGCGTCGCACGGTAACGCGGCCAACTTTATAGCTCTCAGCCAATTCGAATTCGTTGGGTATCCGCGC
>JAXIZX010000087.1:0-1777 GCA_036303765.1 Collinsella sp.
CACTTAGACTCCTCCATGTACAGTACGTGTTGTTACAGAGATTCACGGGGCTCTGCAAGTAACCCGTCCATATTACCCCGCTCGCCGCCCGAGTCAACAGGTATTTTGGCTCCGACCAGAGTTTCTGCACATGTCATCCATGGGTCATGACGTCGCGACACTAGCGCTCGACAAATGCCTCGATATCGCTCAGTAGGCGCTTTGCCTCCTGGCGACCCTGAATATACAGGTCGAGCAGCTTTGCCGGATCGTGTTCGACATGGCCGACCTCGACCGGCTTTTGCGGAGCAACGACCAACGCACGGCCCTCGCGCTCATACTTCCACAGGTGCATGCGCTGGATGTTATAGCGGTCGTGGCGCGTCTCGATAGCCTCGAGCAGGTAGGGGTAGTCGGCATAGCGAGCACGTGCGGCGGGCATAAACTCGTAGGGCTTTTTCTCGTACGAGCGGTCCTGCGTGACAATGACAACCGCGCGATTGAAGCCCGCTTCCTCCAGCACATGCTCGATAGGAACCGAATCGGCTACGCCGCCGTCGACGTATTCGTGCCCGTCTATCTCGACCGGCGGCGTCACCAGCGGCAGTGACGTCGAGGCGCGCACGGCGTCAAGGTCAAGTACGGCGCTTTTGACCGGCAGGTACGTGGCGGTTCCAAAGAGCATGTCCGTCGCGACGGCGTACATCTCGATGGGGCTCGCGTCGAACGTTTCGTTGTCGAAGGGGTCCAGGCGGTCCTGGACATCGTTGAAGATAAAGTCGTAACCCACGATGGAGCCCGTGGACGCAAACGATGCGGCGCCCATGAAGCGGTTGTCATTGCAGAAAGCCAGGTTGATGCGGTTGGCACGGCCGATCTGGTGCGACTTGTAGTTTACGCCGTTGAGGGCGCCGGCCGATACGCCATATACCGCCGGAATCTCGACGCCGGCCTCCATGAGAACGTCGAGCACGCCGGCGGTAAATTGCCCGCGGAAGCTGCCGCCCTCCAGAACGAGCGCGACCTTGCCGGCGTTCTTTGCCTTATCTTCTGCAGTCATATTGACCTCCTGCGATTGCGTTTTGGCTTTCTTCTACCCAGTTTTGGAATGGAGGGCGCATAGGTTTTGGAGTTGAGAAGATGGAGCGGATAGCGCGTCCCAGTTTGAGGCGGGATTCCGGGATGAGCTTTCCGCCAACAGCCCATCCGGAAAATGCATCCCATTCCGAATGAGGATTCCGGGATGCGGTTTCCACTTGATGTGCCATCCGGAAACCACGTCCCAGTCTGAGTGCGGACTCCGGGACGCACTTTCCGCCTGGGCCGCCATTGGGAAAGCGCGTCCCACCCTGCGTTGCCGTAGCGTTTTCTTTACGCCCGCGCCCTGCACAGAGTTCGATTCTCCGCGGGTTTGGGGTTCCGTTGATGCGGCGCATGGCAGGCTGAGATTCGATAACATCGCATCCGTTTTGAGTCGGAAGTTTGCGCGGAGAATCCGCGTATTTGCTTCGCAAATCCGCACCGGCTTCGGCCGCCTGCCGGCGTCCTCGCCCGCGGGCTAAAAACGCTTACGCGTTTTCTTTACGCCCGCGCCCTGCATAGAGTTCGATTCTCCGCGGTACGAACAAGAAAAAAAAATAGCAGGTAGATATGGGTATCTACCTGCCTGTTACTTATGGTGGAGCTGGCGTTCATTCGGTCGAACACCTCGCCACCTGGACCTATAGCGCCAGGCAGCGACGGATTATCGCCCAAGCCGGCAGAATCGTCAAACGTGAACGCCACGCGCAGGCCGTCG
>JAXIZX010000088.1:0-5307 GCA_036303765.1 Collinsella sp.
AGCTCATGATACTAGCGCAAGCCCGGCACCTCACTTGCGGTGAAGCGCCGGGCAAAGCTAAATCCCATAAGGTCACTACTGGTTGTCAGCAGCCGAGAAATCCATATCGAGCGAGGAAACGGCCCAGCCGATATGGTTGTCGGAGCGCACGAATTTGACGGTGTACTCCTGCTCGCCGCCCTTGGACAGCGATGCCTTCACCTTGGCGGTCGTCTCGGTCATGGACTGATCCATGCCCTCGACTGACACGGTGGCACCGTGCGGAATCGAGGAGATGATCATAGACTTGGCGTCCTCGGACAGGCTCGATGCAAGGCAAGACTCGGCCTTTGCGGTGTCACCGTCGCCGGCAGCCTGGAACAGATCGGTAACGACAGATTCCTGAGACGGGAAGCCAAAGCCGCGCGTGTAGGCAAAGCCCAGACCGCCCGCGGCGATCAAAATGAGCAGAAGCAGCACAATGAAGACTTTGAGACCCGTGTGGCGATGGCGACGACGGACCTTGGCCTGCTTACGATCCTGACGGTCCTGCTGGACCATCTCGGACTCGGACAGCGTAAAGAAACCGGTGTCCGAGGGATCGGGCATAAACTGACCGGTCGCGCCCGTAGGATCGAGCGGATCGACGGCAGGAGCGTCCATCGCGGGCGCAGGAGCCGTGGCCATAGCCGTCTGGGCAGACAGCGCGGCAAGCGAATCGTGCACGCGGGCAAGCTCATCGGCCTGCTCGGAGGTGAGCTGGTAGATGCCATCGGCAGTAGCGGCGTTAAAGGCGTCGAGTGCGTCGGAGGGGCGGCCGGCGGCAGAAAGCGCCTGACCCATGCCGGCGTTGAGCGCACGCGTGTCGTCGCGGGGACCGGCAAAGTCGATAGCCGTGCGGTAGGTCTCCACGGCATCCGCCGGACGGCCGAGCTTAATGAAGCAACGACCGAGCTCGCCGAGTGCGGCGGCAGGAGCCGGATTGGCGCCGTCGATGGCAGCCTGACGGAAGGCAGTACCCGCGTTGGCATAGTCGCCCGACTGGAACAGCGCGTTACCCAGGCCCAGATAGGCCTTGAACGGCGTGGCATAGGAAGCATCCTGCGTAGCAGCAGAGAACGCCTGGGCGGCCGTCGTGTAGTCGCCCACGGCGGCGAGCGCCTTGCCGCGGTTGGTGAGCAGTGCGCCGCGCTTGCCGTAGGTGCCGTCGTTGAGGGCGGCGGCATAGGCCTCGGCGGCCTCGGCATACATGCCCAGGTGCATCAAGGCGTTACCACGAAGGTGATCGGCCTCGCCCATAATCTCATCGGGAGTTTTTGCCGCCCCAAGCATCTGGGCTGCAGCGGAAAAATCACCCGCGCGGTAAGCGGCGCGGCCCTGTTGGATCAGCTGGCTATTCAAGGAAGTCCCCTTTACTCGTGAACGATCTCGACATGGACGATCTCGTCGCCGGCACGCAGCTGCGAAATCACATCGAGACCCTCGACCGTGGTACCAAAGACGGTGTAACCGGAATCGAGGTTATGCTGGGCACCCAGGCAGAAGTAGAACTGCGAACCCGCGGAATCGGGGTCCATGGAGCGTGCCATGGCAAGGGCACCATCGACATGGCTGTTGCGCGGATTGGTGGCAAACTCGCCCTTGATGCAGTAGCCGGGACCACCGGTACCGGGCATGCCGTCAGGGCCCTCAAGACCGGCAGCGACGTCGGCGCCGGACATATCGCGGGTATTGGGGTCGCCGCCCTGAATGACAAAGCCGGGCACATAGCGATGGAACTTAAGGCCATCATAGAAACCCATCGTGGAAAGCTCGCAGAAGTTCGCGACATGAATGGGAGCGCCCTCACCGTCAAACTTGACCTTGATGGTACCCTTCGACGTCTCGATAACGGCGCACTCGTCGCCGGCAAGCTGATACTCGGGCGTGTAGAGCTCTTTCTTAAAACCAAACATGTGGTTCCTTCCTCGTGCGTTTAAAGCATATTTGTACGAATTGTAGCAATAAGCATGCGCTTACATCAATTGCGCACGTAGGTTATGCCGACTATGGCGAACTAATTTTAGGAACGCTGCTGCGGCTTCCAGGAGCCCACATTGGCGTCGTACTGGTTCAGCGCGCTGTTGCCGCTCTGCGCGATGGGCGCCAGGATCTCGCTTTGGTGGGAACTCATCGACTCGCCATCGGGAATGGCCAGCGAGATGTCCCAACTCTGGCAGATCACGTCGACGCGCTCATACATCCACTCGGCAAGCTGCTTTAAGTGGGCGATGTCGTCCGCATAGACCGTATCGTCTTGGTACTTAAGGTTGTTGAGCTCATCTTGCGTCTTTTTGATCTGGTCGCGCAGGGCGTAAGCACTCTGTGACAGCTCCTGACGGGTGGACAGCGGCGTTCGGAGATAGCCGTTGTTAAAGGAATCGATGACCTCGCCGATCTGGTCCTCGTCACCGTAGGACACGATGGTCTGATACAGACCGTCGAGCCTGGTATAGAGCTGATCATCGGTGAGCACGGTTTCTTCCTGGACCACCTCGGCAGAATCGTCCTGCTTGGTATCGTCCTCATTCGCCTCGCCCTTTTGGCGCGTGGGGAAGGTCGTCTGCGCGGCCTGGCCAAACTGGTCGTAGAAGCCAGGCATGACACCCATGGGATCGGCCGTCACGAACCAATAGGCACCGCCGCAAACGACAGCAAGGACCGCGATGATAATGAGCGGCTTGGGGATATGACGCTTGTGCTTGTGATAGGCGTCCTCGTCGGGATGCACCTTACGCTTGGGTTTTTGAGCATCGTCATGCAGGGAAACGGGCGTGGGAATATCGACCTTGGGGATACCGAAATCCTTATCGAAAGCCGGCAGCACGCAGGTCTCATTGGGGTCGGCGGCGTCTGAGAGCACCGCAGCGGCAGAGGCCGGCGCATGCGGCACCTCGGTATCGATCTGCTCTTGCGTTAGGCGCGGAAAGCCCGCAGTGCGGCCCGCTGCCAGGTCGGATGCGGCCGCGTCCTCAGAGAGGATACCCGGAGCGGGGCGCCCGCATTTGGGGCACGTACGATCATGCGGAGAAAGACGGGCACCGCAGCCCTCACAGAACACGAACTCGGTGTGCTCGGGACCATCGCCCGGACCCACATAGGCGTTGCAGTAGGGGCAAAACGAGGCGCCGCCCTCGATAGTCTTAAGGCAATGCGGGCAGATCACGGCATCCTCTTTTCGAAGCAATTCAAACAATCGAGGTTAGAGCATAACATCGCCACGGCCCCACAGGAACAAGGCACCAATTCAACATCGCCAGGGCGCGTAGCTACTTCTTCTTTTTGCTTGGCATCGAGACTTTGATGCCTTGGGCGGACTTGGTCACACGAGAGCGCTTAGCTCCGGTACTCTTCTTTTTCTTGGGCTGGGCCTGGGCCACGCCCTCGAGTGCGCGGGCCTCGGCCTCGCGAGCGGTGCGATCTTCGCGGCGCTGCGCCATGTCGGCGGCGACGCGCTTGGCAAAACGTTCGGCCGTCGAGCCCGTCGAGCTCACCTTGCCGCCACCGCGACCCAGGCGGACGCGCACACCGCGGCCAAAACCAGTTGCGGCATGACGACGACGCGGCTTGAGCGAATCCATCATCGCGGCGAGCTTAAAGAACACCGAGCAGGTAAAGACCACGATAACAGCCAAGATAACCATCTGGCCCATCGACAGGTTGGCAATAGACAGCAGCTCCGGGAATCCGATAACGCCCACCAGGATGCCGGCGACTACAAACACAAAGAGCACCACACGTAAGGGCGTGAGAGGCTGCGAGATGCGCCAGATTAGGCTGACGCTCGCCGCGCACGACGTAAGCAGGCACATCGTAGACAGCGTGAGCTGGCTAAAGCCAAACACGCGCGCCACAAAGATATCGAGCGCCGCAGCCAAAATGACCGCAATCGACGCCGGCAGTGCACGCTCGAGTACGTTGCTCAAAAACGCACCCTTCACACGAGCATTGTTGGGCTCCAGGCCCAACACAAAGCCCGGCGCGCCGATGCAGAAGAAGTTAATGAGCGTCATCTGGATGGGCTCGAAGGGGTACGGCGGCAGCGCGATACACAGCGCCGCCAGGCCCATCGAGAACAGCGTCTTGGTCAGGAACAGTGAGGCCGAACGCTGCAGGTTGTTGATGGAGCGACGGCCCTCGGCCACCACGGCGGGCATCGAGGCAAAGTCGTTGTCGACGAGTACGATCTCGGCCACGTTACGTGCGGCATCGGAGCCGGCCGCCATGGCCACGGAGCAGTCGGCCTCCTTGAGCGCCAGCACGTCGTTGACGCCGTCGCCAGTCATGGCCACGGTGTGCTCGCGGCGCTTGAGCGCCTGCACGAGCTCGCGCTTCTGCTGCGGGGTCACACGACCAAAGACATGGTAGCGGTCCACTGCGGCATCGAGCTTGGCCGGCGTATCGAGCGTCGTGGCGTCCACATAAGCGTCCGCCCCCGGCACGCCCACCACGCGCGCGATCGACGACACCGTACGCGGGTCGTCACCACTGATCACGTTGAGGGTCACGCCCTGCTCGTTAAAATAGCCGATGGTCTCGGCCGCCGAGGTACGAATCTCGTCGCGGATGGTCACAAAGCCCACGGGCTCGGCCTCGCCCACCATATCGCCATCGGGTGTAAAGCCGTCCACGCGCGCCACCACGAGCACGCGGCAGGTATCGGCAAGCTCGGCGACACGGTTCTCGACCTGCGAAAACACACGATCAGAGAGCACAAACTGCGCCGCACCCATCACATAGGAGCCCTGCGCAAACGACGCGCCGCTCCACTTTTTGGAGGACGAGAAGGGAATGACCGACAGCGGCTCAGACACCTCGACCGGGCGATCAGCATAATAGTTGAGCAGCGCCTGGCAGGTCTCGTTGGCATCGGCCGAAGTCGCACGCGCCACGTTAGCCAGCGCAAAATCGAGCACTGTGGTATCGACGGGAACAGCCGCCTCGTCCGAGTCCACGCCAAAGCCAACACCCTCAACAGGCAGCGGGTAGGTGCCCTCGACCTCCATACGACCCGAGGTAATGGTACCCGTCTTGTCCAGGCACAGCACGTCGACGCGCGCGAGCGTCTCGATGCAGTAGAGCTGCTGCGCCAGCACCTTGCGGCGGGCAAGGCGCACCGTGGCGATGGCGAGCACCGACGAGGTCAGCAGCACCAGGCCTTGCGGGATCATGCCCAGCAGGGCGCCCACCGTGGACAGCAGCGCCGACGAAGGCACATGACCAGCCAACAGCTCGGAGAAGCACCACGAAAGCGCGCTATCGCCCGGGGTTCCCGCGGCATCCCACAGC
>JAXIZX010000089.1:0-1792 GCA_036303765.1 Collinsella sp.
GCCTGCGTCCGAGAAGCCCAAACGCGGTCGTAAGAAGTCCGCTAAGGCCAAGGCGTCCGAGCAGCAGGCTGATGTCGAAGCGCAGGTCGATTCCGGCGCCGAGGCCAATGACGCCGCTGCGGCCAATGCCGACGCCGCCGCAACCGATGGCGCCGCGCCCGCCGAGGCCGAAGACGGCGCTCGCCCCAACCGTCGCCAGCACAAGCGCAATGACGACCGCAGCGACCGCAAGGACGAGCGCAACAACGATCGCCGCAACCGTCAGCGCGATCGCAAACAGCGCAACAAGGAGCGTAACGCCGCCCCCACCGAGCCCACGCTTTCGCGTGAGGAGCTCGCTGCCATGAAGGTCGCCGAACTGCGCGAGAAGGCCAAGGAGTTCGAGATCGAGACGACCGGCAAGAAGAAAGCCGAGCTCGTCGAAGAGATCTACGTCACCGCTGCGAAGGCCGAGGGCTTCCGCGATATCAAGGGCATTCTGCAGATTCGCCCGGACAGCTCCGGCATCATCCACGCCCATGGCTACATGAAGTCCAACGACGACGCCTTCGTGCCCGCCTACCTCATCCGCTCCGCGCGCCTGCGCACAGGCGACGTCATCGAGGGCTCGCTGCGTCCTTCGCGCGGCGGTGACAAGCGTGCCGGCCTCGCCAAAATCACGACCGTCAACGGTCTGGACCCCGAGCAGATTCGCAACCGTCCCAAGTTCGGCGACCTCACCCCGGTCTATCCCAACGAGCCGCTGCGCATGGAGCACGGCAAGGACTCCATTACCGGTCGCGCCATCGACATCGTGTCGCCGATCGGCAAGGGTCAGCGTGGCCTGATTGTGTCCCCGCCCAAGGCAGGCAAGACCACGATCCTCAAGAAGATCTGCCAGTCTATCTCGATTAACAACCCCGAGGTGCACCTCATCTGCCTGCTCGTCGACGAGCGCCCCGAAGAGGTCACCGATATGCAGCGTTCCATCAAGGGCGAGGTTGTGGCGTCGACCTTCGATATGCCCGCCGACAACCACACTCGTGTGGCAGAGCTCGTCATCGAGCGCGCCAAGCGCATCGTGGAGCTGGGTGGCGATGTTGTGGTGGTGCTCGACTCCATCACGCGTCTTGCCCGCGCCTACAACTTGGCGGCGCCCGCCTCGGGCCGCATCCTTTCGGGCGGCGTCGATTCGGCGGCCCTGTATCCGCCCAAGCGCTTCCTGGGCGCAGCCCGTAATATCGAGAACGGTGGCTCGCTCACCATCCTGGCCTCTGCCCTCATCGACACCGGTTCCAAGATGGACGAAGTCATCTTTGAAGAGTTTAAGGGCACCGGCAACATGGAGCTTAAGCTCGACCGCGATCTTGCCGACCGTCGTATCTTTCCGGCTATCGACCCCGTTGCCTCCGGTACGCGCAACGAGGATCTGCTGGTCGACGAGCAGATGCGCCCGTTTGTCTTTGGTCTGCGTCGCATCCTCGCCGGCATGAACAATACCGAGCGCGCGGCCGCATCGTTTATCAAGGGCCTCAAGGGCACCAACACCAACCAGGAGTTTCTGGTGCGTTCGGCCAAAAAGCACAGCGACTACGAGCAGACGTTCTAAGTCGCCAACCGCACGCGGCGTTATTGCCAGCGCGATGAAGGGTCGGGGCTTTGAGCCTCGGCCCTTTTCTATATCGCCGCTCCGCGCTTATTTTTAACCATAAGACCGACGAGCAGCAGGTTTCCCGTTTCAATCCGACATCGTCGCTTGCAATCGACGGGGCGGTTTCGCATAATAGCTTTTAAGCTTCGCGACGGAAAACGC
>JAXIZX010000090.1:0-1780 GCA_036303765.1 Collinsella sp.
CAAGCGGGTTTTTAAGAAAGTCGAAACCCTTGCTGATCTCGATAATGTCATCAAACAGATCGTGTTCCTGCGCCATGCGCGGCCCCTCCCTGAGCAGTGCAAACAAGCAAGAGATAATGATACGCCATCGGCCCACGCCTCGGGCAAATTACACGCGGAGCATCTTTGCGGCAAATAGCCCATGGCCTATCGCCGTCTCGATTGCACAAGATCAATCAAGCGCCAAACTATGCCTCGCGCATGAGCTCGGCGAGCTTTTGCCTGGTTACCTTTGTCTGCTCGTTGGCCATATTGCATTCGTTTCTAAAGGCCGCATCTGCAACGCTCATCAGGTCGGCATCGGAAATCTCGTCAAGGCCCAGTTCCTCGAGCGTCGTCGGCAGACCGACGCGCTGGCAAAACTCGAGCACCTGATCAAGCTCGGGCGCACACTCCAGGCGCAGCTGCACCACCAGACCAAATGCCACGGCCTCACCATGCATGGCCTTGCACTCGGGCAGAATCGTCAGGCCGTTGGCGATGGCATGGGCAAGCGCTAGGCCACCGCTCTCAAAGCCAACACCCGAGAGCAGAATATTGCACTCGATCAGGCGCTCAACCGCCGGCGATATACGGCCCTTTTTGAGATCGCGCTTGGCAGCGACGCCGCACTCCATAAGCGTGTCATAGCAGGCACGAGCCGCAACCAAGGCCAAGTGTCCCGGCGCGCCACCGTGCTCGTTGGCGCCATGCGCCGCGGCGCACGAACGCGCCTCGAAGTACGTTGCCAGCGCATCGCCCATACCAGCGACCGTCATACGCAGCGGGGCTGCCGCGAGCACGTTGGTATCGACCACAACTAGGTCTGGATTCTTCTCGAGCATCAGGTAGCGGTCGAACGACCCATCCTCGTGATACAACACCGAAATCGCGCTGCACGGACCGTCCATCGAAGCCGCCGTGGGGCATACGCACAACGGCAACTCGGCATAAAACGCAACGGCCTTGGCGATATCGAGCATCTTGCCGCCGCCAATACCCACCACCATGTCGCAATACTCGGCCTGGGCTTCCTTAGCCATTTCGACAACGGCCTCTTCCGTACACGGACCGTCATAAATCTTAAAGAACGGCTCGCTTAGATCTTCGTCCAGAAATCCATCGACGATCTGCCTGCACAGCCGATCCTCGGTGCCCCGGTCAAACAAGACATAGGCAGCGCAGCCCAACCATGACAAATACTTGCCTTGACGCGACAGTTCGCCCGGCCCCTGAACATACCGGCCGGGACCGCCGTAAACCACAGGAAGCGCCATACGAGAATCCGCCCTTCATCAAACAACGATTGGTGCAAAGTAACCTGACCCCTTTGCACCATAGCAAAAAGGGGCAAAGCCATCTGTTGGCTTTGCCCCTTCCTTAGCTTGATTTACTCATCCATGAGATAGTAGTGACCCAGTGCGTCGGCACCCAGAATGGCGTTTGCAACCATCTCGGGCGTCACCTCAAACGGCATGTTGCACATGGTGTCATCGGGTGCGCAGGCGGCCTCGGCAACAATCATGGCCTGCTCGCGCGTAAGCTCGGCAACGCCAAGTTCCTTCATCGTGACCGGCAGGCCCAGCTCAATGCAGAAGCCCAAGACTTCCTCGAGTTTCTCAGTCGGAGCATCCTCGAGTACCAGCTGGACGATAGTGCCAAAGGCGACCTTCTCGCCGTGATACATGCCGTGGCACTCGGGCAGCATCGTCAGGCCATTGTGGATGGCATGAGCAGCAGCAAGGCCCGAGCTCTCAAAGCC
>JAXIZX010000091.1:0-2980 GCA_036303765.1 Collinsella sp.
CTCTTGGCGATGGCAGCGGTCTTGAACGGCTCCGGCAGCACGCCCACGGCGGACGGGTCGGCAAGCAGAGCCGACAGCACCTCGGTGGGCTCGCTCTTAAACTCGAGCGCCACCTGGTCGGTCAGGCCCGCGCGCTCCAGCAGGTAGTTCATGACGTACTCCGGCGTGGTGCCCTTGCCCGTCATATAGACGGTATGGCCCGCCAGATCGCCAAACGAAGTAACGTCCGCGTTACCCGTCACCACGTTCAGCACGCCCAGCGTGTTGATGTCGATGACCTGCACCGCGCCCTCGGTCTTGTTGTAGAGCACGCTCGCCACGTTGGCCGGCACCAGGGCAATGTCGATATCGCCTTGAATGACCTTGGGCACAATCTCGTCGGCGGCGGTGTTGATCGCAAAGTCGAACTCATTGTCCGTCTCGCCATCGGCAGCCTGGTCCATAAACTGCACCAGGCCAATCGAGGTCGGCCCCTTGAGCGAGGCGGCGTGCACCTCGACCGACTCGGCAGCAGAACTGCCCGCAGCAGACCCGGCAGCCGAGTCCGCGGCGGACCCGGCACCGGCGGCCCCGCCGCCACAGCCCGCGAGCGCAAGCGACAGTGCACCCGCGGCAAGCGCCGAGGCAAACCCCCGGCGCGGCACCTCAACATCAAACGCGTGCATCGCTAGCACGTCCCCTCGTTAGGCATCGTCCAAGCGTGATGGTCGGTATGCAGCAACTCCTCGGCCAGCGGCGAGAGCGGCTCGCCCAAGAACTCGCGGTAGCACGCCTGGACATCGGGATTCTCGTGCGAGAAGCGAATGTCCGCAGCGGCATCCAAGCCCCAGAGCACCTGGCCACGCTCGGCTGCCAGCTCGCAGCCGTCGTGGATGGGCTGACCGCCGCCACCGACGCAGCCGCCCGGGCACGCCATAACCTCAACGAAGTCATAGCTCACGCGGCCGTCGCGAATCGCGTCGAGCAGACGGGCAGCGTTGCCCAGCCCGTGTGCCACGGCGACGCGCACCTTGGTGCCATCGATATCGGCCACGGCCTCCTTCCAGCCGTCCAGGCCGCGCACATCGGTAAAGAAGTCGGCGTCGGGGTTCTTGCCCGTCACCAGGTAATAGGCCGAGCGCACGGCGGCCTCCATCACGCCGCCCGTGGCGCCAAAGATCACACCCGCACCCGTGCCAAAGCCCAGCGGCGTATCGAGCGGCTCCTCAACTAGCGTATCCACGCTCACATGGCTCGCGCGGACCATGCGCACCATCTCGCGCACCGTCAGCGCAACGTCCACATCGGGCGTGCCGCCCTCGCCCACCATGCTCGGCAGCGCGCACTCGGCCTTCTTGGCCGTGCACGGCATCACGGACACCACAAACAGGCGCTCGGGCTCCACGCTCAGCGCCTTGGCGTAGTAGGTCTTGGCAATAGCGCCGAACATCTGCTGCGGCGACTTGGACGTGGACAGGCTGTCGACAAACTCGGGGTAACGTGCCTTCACAAAGCGCACCCAGCCCGGGCAGCAGCTCGTAAACATGGGCCAGCCGCGGCTGTCGCCCTCACCCTTAGCGGCGGCGCCCAGGCGCTCGAGCAGCTCGGAGCCCTCCTCCATAATGGTGAGGTCGGCCGAGAAATCGGTATCGAACACGTACTCAAAGCCCACGCGGCGCAGCGCGCAAGCCAGACGCTCGACGGTTGCCTCCTCGCGCGGAATGCCGAGTTCCTCGCCCCAGGCGCTGCGAACGGCAGGCGCGATCTGCACCAGCACGATCTTGTCGGGATTAGCGAGCGCGTCAAACACGGTCTCGGTGTCGTCGCGCTCGCGCAGCGCGCCCGTCGGGCAATGCGTGATGCACTGGCCGCACGCGACGCAATCGGTCTTGCCGATCGGCACGCGCCCGCGGGTGCCCACGGCGGTATGCGTGGCGCGGTTGGTCAGGTCCCAAATCCCTAGGCCCTGCACGCTCTCGCACACCTTGATGCAGCGCATGCATTTAATGCACTTGTCGTTTTCGCGGATGATGGGGAAATCGAAATCCCAGCCCTCGCCCGCCAAATGCCTTTGATACGGCAGATAGAAAATGCCCAGGTCGTTGGCAATGGTCTGCAGGTTGCAGTTACCGCTGCGCACACAGCTCGTGCAGCGTGAATCGTGCTGCGAAAGCAGCAGCTGCACGTTGGTGCGGCGCGCCTCGCGGGCCTTGGGGCTGTTGGTGTGGACCACCATGCCATCGAGCACGTAGTTGTTGCAGGCGGCAACCAGCTGGTCGCAGCCCTCAACCTCGACCACGCACACGCGGCAGCCGCCGATCTCGTTTAGATCGCGCAGGTAGCACAGGGTGGGAATCTGGATGCCGACGGACTTGGCCGCGTCCAGGATCGTGGTGTGCTCGGGTACCACGACCTCGCAATTATCGATAGTGAGCTTGACCATGTTGTGCGCTCCGTTTTCGCTGTTGTCGCCGACGGTGGTTTTGTTGAGCTCTACCATTCCAGGTTCCTCCCTCCGCGGAACGCGCCAAAGCCAAAGTGGTCGCAGCGCAGGCAGCGGCTCGCCTCCTGGCGCGCCTCCTCCTCGGTGAGACCCTGCTCGACCAGATTCCAATCGTGAATGCGCTCGCCGGCCTCGCGCTCGCCCAGCTCGCAGCGGCCGCACTCGTGCTTGCCCTTAAACTGCACGGTCGGCAGCTCCACGTCGAGCTTGATCTTGTGGTCAAAGCCCAGGTAGCGGTCGATGTTTGCCGAAGCCACGCGGCCGGCGTTGATGGCACGGATGACGGTGGCGGGACCGGTCTGGCAGTCGCCGCCGCTAAAGAGGCCATCGAAGTTGGGCACGGCGCCGTCCGAATCGGTAACGACGCGACCCCACTTGCAGGCGATGCCCATGTCCTCAAACGGCTTGGAATCGATGTCCTGGCCAATGGCCACAAACACGCGCTCGCAGGGAATGACGCGCTCGGGCGTGGCTGCGGCACGCGGGGCCGGACGCCCA
>JAXIZX010000092.1:0-6970 GCA_036303765.1 Collinsella sp.
ACTGACGCAGACAAGGGCAGCGATCGCCGGCGAGCAGGCAGTTAGGCTCGCTCTTAATCTGATCGGCCGACAGCAAACGCACCACGGGGTAGGTCTTCGCGACGCGGGCGACCTCAGCGGCAGCCTCCTCGTCGGTTAGATTGACCTCGTGATTATTGAGCATATGGGGCCCTTTCGATAGTTTCGCATGGTAGCGGTGGGTTCCAAATGCTACAAGGGTAACACCTTGCCGATGCAGGTAAGCACGTGAATGCTGTTACATTTTTATGACCTGGCAAACGGTGGCAATGGAGCCGCGGGCGCGTGGTTATTGGCGCATTCGTTAACAATGACGAAACGCTAACAGTCCCCCTCCCCGCAGGTCATCGAGCGTGCTAACGCTCCAAGACATCGCGAACGGCGTTTGCCGCCGTAACGGGGTGATCGCGCAAACCGTTATGCGCGCCCGGGATCGTCACAAGGGGGCAATCGAGATATTCGGCAGCCGCTCGCGTACCAGCCTCGCGGGGTGTACCGACCGAAAGCTCGCCCAAAAACACAGCCGACACCGCCTTTGATTCGCGGGCGCGCTCCCAGTCGGGAGCATATGTCATATTTGTTCCGTATTCATTAGCCATAAAGCAACGACCATTGCGCAGGGCATGCTTGGCTTCCGCTTCGGTCGTCCCAGGAGCCTCGGGGTCCAAGTCGCCGAGAGCTCCCAAGAAAAGCCGGAGCGCCTTTGAAACCTTTCCAGCCGCAATCATATCGAGCAAAATCGGAGCTGCGCCCATGCCGACGCCTCCGGCCGACACAGCCGGCTCATGCAGAATCGCACGGGCGACGAGATGGGGTTCGGTGCGAAGAAGCTCCAGCGCCACCAACGTACCGGCGCTGTGCGCAAGCACATTTGTCGGAGCGCCAACGTGTTCGATCACGGCCTGCAGGTCGGCGGCCTGAGCGGCAAGATCATAGCTGCCGTCTGCCGCTTCGCTGCTGCCGCCACAGCCGCGGCGGTCGTAGGCAATTACGCGGTAGTTGCGACTGAGCTCACAAGCGATACCGTCAAAAAATGTGCCGTCGACACAAGCGCCGTGCACGCACACCAAGGCAGGAGTATCAGGCGACACATCCGGGCCGGCATATTCGCGACAGGCAATCGTGGTGCCCGCATTCTCGACCGTAAAATCCATGTTGTGCCCCCATCATCAACGCCCATCCAGTTGCGCGTCAGTACGGCTGGATAGACCCGCATTGCTTTACGCCTTGTTAACAGATTAACTTTACCCGACCCGAGGCTTTTCATGACACGGCATAATGAGCGACGTGAAAAAACGAAACTTGTAAAGCAAGAGCCCGCACCCTGCTTTGGAGCCGATGCTATGCTTAGGCACAATTGTCTTGAGGAGCATATGCCTATGTCTACGTTTTTGAATGCCAGCCCCATCTTTGGGCCCGTTCGCAGCCGTCGCCTTGGTCTCTCGCTCGGCGTCAACATGATGCCGGCCAGCGGCAAAATCTGCACGTTCGACTGCATTTACTGCGAAAACGGCCTCAACGCCGAGCGCCCCTGCCATGAGCCGCACAACACAGCTGCCGTGGTACTCGACGCGCTCGAGGCAAAGCTGCGCGAGATGGCAGCCGAGGGCGAGCTCCCCGATGTGATCACCTTCGCAGGCAACGGCGAGCCCACCGCCGCACCGGAGTTTCCGCAGGCCATCGCCGGCGCCGTCGCGCTGCGCGACGAGCTTGCCCCAAACTCCAAGATCGCCGTGCTCTCCAACGGCACGCGCGCCGACCGCCCCGAGGTGCACGACGCGCTCATGATGGTCGATGACAACATTCTTAAGCTCGATACCGTCGACCCGGCATTCATCCAGCTGCTCGACCAGCCCGTTGGCCTCTACGACGTCGAGCACCAGATCGAGACGTTCGCAAGCTTTGACGGTCACGTTATTATCCAGACGATCTTTTTGACCGGTGAGTATCAGGGCAAGCCCATCGACAACACCGGCGAGGAGTACGTCGCCCCCTGGCTCGCGGTGCTCGAGCGCATTCGTCCGCAGGAGGCGACCATCTACACGGTGGCGCGCGAGACACCGGTCGCAGGCCTTGCCAAAGCAGCACCCGAGGCCCTCGACGCCATTGCCGCGCGCGTGCGCGCCCTCGGCATTCCCTGCCAGGTGAGCTACTAGCAAAACCACGCAGCAGCTAGTGTCCGCCATCCCACTCCATCAGTTGCGGTGATATAGTTCCTATTTATGCTGTTAAACCGCTTAAATCGGAACTATATCACCGCAACTTTTATGGACGCGTGAGTGGGCTATACTAGCTGCGGATGAAAGGAAGTTAGCCATGTATGACAAAGGACCCGTACCCGGCCGCAACGACGCCTGCTGGTGCGGCAGCGGCAAAAAATATAAGAAATGTCACAGCGCCTTCGACGAGCGCCTCGAGCGCCTGTGGGAGGAGGGCTGGGAGGTTCTGCCCCGTACGCTCTACAAGACGCCCGCCGATATCGAGGGCATCAAGCGCTCGGCCGCTATCAACGTGGGCGTGCTCGATTACGTAGGCGAACACATCGCCGCGGGCATGACCACCAACCAGATCGACCAGATGATCTACGACTACACCGTCGAGCACGGTGGCACGCCGGCCGACCTCAACTACGAGGGCTATCCCAAGAGCGTGTGCACCTCGATCAACGACGTCGTCTGCCACGGCATCCCCTGTGATACAGACGTGCTGCACGAGGGCGATATTATCAACGTGGACTGCTCCACGATCCTGGACGGCTACTTTAGTGATTCGAGCCGTATGTTCTGCATCGGCGAGGTCTCGGCCGAGCGCCAGCGCCTGGTCGACGTCACCCGTGCCAGCGTGGAGGCGGGTCTGGCGGCCGTCAAGCCATGGCTGCCGTTGTCCGTTATGGCCGAGGCCGTGCAAAAGACCGTCGAGGACGCCGGCTTTAGCGTGGTGCGCGAGTACGGCGGACACGGCATCGGCAAGGAGTTCCACGAGGACCCGTTTGTGGGCTTTACCACCGAGGCGCCCGATGTGGACACCATCATGGCTCCGGGCATGGTCTTTACCATCGAGCCCATGGTCAATGCCGGAGCGCCCGACATTAAGATTAGCAAGGGTGACGGTTGGTGCGTGCGCACCAAGGACGGCAGCGATTCGGCCCAGTGCGAGGTACAGCTCGTGGTGACCGAGGACGGCTACGAGCTGCTCAGCTGGTAGCTGTGGATGCGCCGGGCTACGCGATGGATATGTTAACCATCGCGTAGCCCGGCGTTTTTATAGCGTTTTGCCTGATACAACCTGCCAAAATAAACCTGTCCCTTTTTGGTAGGTCGAGCGGAAAGGACTGCTTGTGAACATCCTGGTTTTGCTGCCCGTCAACGACCGCCATCGCGCGATCCTCGAGTCGAGCGCTCCGGGCGAGGACTTTATCTACACGAGCGCCGACGCCGCCACGCGCGAGCAGGTCGCCGATGCCGACGTGATCTTGGGCAACATCGACCCTGACATGCTCACAGCATGCGAGCATCTCCAGCTGTTGCAACTGCAGACCGCGGGCTATGACGATTACTTGGCCGCCGGCACCGTGCCAGCCGACGCTAAGCTTTCCTGCTCGGTGGGCGCCTACGGCCAGGCTGCGAGCGAGCACATGTTTGCCATGGTCCTTTCCATGATGAAGCGCCTGCCCGGCTATCACGACTTGCAGCGCGAGCATCGCTGGGAGGATTTGGGGCCGGTCACCTCGCTCAAAAGCGCCAATGTGCTGGTGCTGGGCGCGGGCGATATCGGCGGCCACTTCGCCACGCTCTGCCGCGGCATGGGCGCGCACGTCCGCGGCATCAAGCGCCATCCGCTCGTCTACCCCATTGTGTTTGAGGACATGGACGGCATGGACGCCCTATCCGAGCGCCTGGCCGAGGCTGACATCGTCGCATCCTTTATGCCCAGCACACCCGAGACCCGCGGCCTGGCGAACGCCGAGTTCTTCGCCGCGATGAAACCGGGCGCCTTCTTTGCCAACGGCGGCCGCGGCGATCTTGTGGTCGCCGACGACTTGGTTGCCGCCTTGGAGTCGGGACATCTCGCCGGCGCCGCGGTCGACGTCACCGACCCCGAGCCGCTGCCTGAGACAAGCCCGCTGTGGGATGCGCCCAACATGCTCATCACGCCGCACGTCTCCGGCTGGTTCCACCTAGCCGCCACGCTCAATAACGTGGTCGACATCGCCGCGGAGAATCTGCGTCACCTGCAGGCAGGCGAGACGCTTCGCTGCTGGATCGAACACTAATTGTTCCGGCGTTTTCCAAACGCCGGAACCCCTCGACGCTGCGAGCCCGCCAGAGCGGCAATCTGACGTTCAATCGTCGGGCATGGCCAAAAGGCCTATGCCCTCCTCTTTCACGTCACCTTGCTCGCTCTGGACATCGCTCGCTGACGTTTGCTCAACCTGCGGTGTCATAACAATTCTGTCCAGCTGTTGGCATTGCGGCATTTGCCCAAATAAAACCTGCCAAAGTAAACCTGTCCTCTTTTGACAGGTTTTAGAGCTCCGCGCTTTCGGCGCCGTTGATGGTTAGGTTGCGCTCGTAGAAGGCGGTGAGGGCGCGGATGGCGTACATCACGTCGCGCACGCCGCCGGTCTCGTAGCTCGAGTGCATGGCAAGCTGCGGCAGGCCCACGTCTACGGCGTGCATGCTCGCCTGCATGTTAGACAGGTTGCCCAGGGTGGAGCCGCCGGCCATATCACTCTTGTTGGCGAAGGCCTGCGTGGGCACGTCGGCGTCATCGCAAATAGCCTGGAACACCGCGCGGCTAAAGGCATCGGTGCAGTAGTGCTGGTTGGCGGCTTCCTTGATGACGATGCCGCCGTTGAGCACGACCTGGTTGCGGGCATCGCACTTCTCGGCGTGGTTGGGGTGCACGGCATGCGCATTATCGCAGCTCACGAGCATCGAGGCGGCAAGTGCGCGATGGTACGACTCATCATCGAAGCCCAGCGACCCGTTGATGCGTCGCAACGCGTCGGCCAAGAAGGTCGACATGGCGCCCTGCTTGGTCTCGGAGCCAACCTCCTCGTTATCAAAGCAGCAGAAGACCGAGACGTCGTGCGCGTTCTCGGCGCCCAAAAATGCCTGCAGCGAGGTATAGGCACAGGCCAGGTCGTCAAGCTTAGGCGTCGAGATAAACTCATCGGCCCAACCCCAAATGCGCGCATCCTGACGATTGACCAGGAACAGATCGCGGCCCAAAATTTGCTCGGGCTCAACGTCCAGTTCGTCGGCGATCAGAGCATCAAAGTCGCCCTGCTTAAGGTCACCGGCGCTGATGAGCGGGCACAGGTCGACAGCACGATTAGGCGCAAAGCCCTCGTTAACGCCGCGGTTCATGTGGATGGCAAGGCTCGGGATAATAGCGACCTCGCGCTCGGTGGCAAGCAGGCGGCTCTCAATACGGTCGCCCTCGCGTACCAGCACGCGGCCCGCGAGTGCCAGCGGACGGTCGAACCAGGTGTAGTCGATCATGCCGCCGTAGGCCTCGGTGTTCAGGCGCAGCGTCTCGCCCGCGCCGTCGAGCTCGGGCACGGCCTTAACCTTAAACGTCGGCGAGTCGCTGTGCGACGCCGTCAGCTGAAAATGGTAGTCGCCGGCAACGCCGTCCTCGAGCCACGTAGCAGCCAGGTCCTCGCCCACCTTAAAGGCGATAACGCTCGAGGTGTTGCGCTGCGTGTAATAACGCCCGCCCGGCTCGATGTCCCACGCCGCGTTCTCGGACAGGTAGGTAAAGCCCGCCTCGTCGAGCTCGGCCATAATGGTCGCCGCCGTATGGAACATGCTGGGGCATGCCTCGATAAAGTCGATAAGGTCGTTGGCGGCCTCGATATCGTCGGCCGTCACATGCGCGCGCTCGGGCGTTTCCTGATCCGTCATGCTCTCCCCTTTCGCTGGGTTGATGGTCCCCTCCAGCATACCCCGCCACGCCAGCGCCGTACTCTTCATTCCATGTTTAATCCCGCGCCGCTCGCCAAGTTGAGCCATCATGCCCGTGCACCTTTTGCGACAATTACGCTAACAGGACGAGAGGAGCCGTCATGAAGCCACGTAACATTGCCATCGCCTGCGGTGTCGCGGGAGTCGCCGTCGGCCTTGCCGCTGCCACCGGTATCGTTTATCACAAGCAAATCAAGTCCGCCGCGTCGCTCAAACGCTTGACCGGCTACGCGGATGGCTATGACCTGTACGCAATCGACATCGCCTACGACTACGATCTTGATCGCATCATCGCCGCTGGCGTGCGCGACGACCAGGCCTACATCGATGCCGTGGTGGCGCAGGTGCTGCCCGGTGTGCCGGCACATGTCCAGGCGCCCCAGTTTGCCTGCAGCGCTTTTGTCGCCGTAGATGCCGAAGGCCGCGTGCGCACCGGTCGCAATTACGACTTTAAGGACGACACCTCGGCGCTGCTGGTGCGCAATCACCCACGCGGCGGCTATGCCTCCATCGGGTTTGCCGCCCTTAACAACCTGGGCGATAACACTCCGCTTGACTCCGCCGCCGGACGGGCCGCCGCACTCATGGGCCCGTTTGCCCAGCTCGACGGTGTTAACGAATGCGGCGTGTCCATTGCCGTGCTCACCCTGGATTCCAAGCCCTGTGACCAGGACACGCAACGCCCCGTCATCAATACCTCGCTCGCCATCCGTCTGGTGCTCGACCGCGCGGCCACCACGCAAGAAGCTGTCGACCTGCTTTCCGCCTACGACATGCACGCCATGGCAGGACGCGATTACCATTTCTTTATCAACGACGCCGCCGGTGACGCGCGCGTAGTAGAGTGGGATCCGCACGATCCGGACCGCGCTTTCAAAGCGACTCCTGTACGCCAGGTTACGAACTTCTACGCCTGCTATGGCGACGAAGTGCTGCCCAACCAAAAGAATGGCGAGCTGGGCCATGGTAAAGAGCGCGCC
>JAXIZX010000093.1:0-3580 GCA_036303765.1 Collinsella sp.
CGCAGCATCGTCGGCGGCACCTGCGTGTCACCAACCAAAACACTCGAAGCAGCACCGGCGGTCACATAGAATGCCTGCACGATGCCCGAGCGTGGCTTGAACTCAACGTCCGAGCAATAGCCCACGACGTCGCCTGATTCCGTGCGCACGTCCATACCGACCCAGATGATGCAATCGTCCAGGTTGATGTCGAGGCGCTTGGCAGCGGCGGCATCGTACGTGTCCTTGACGTCATCGACCGCAATGGCGCCCTCGTAGACACCAATGGCGTCGAGCGCTACGAATCGGTCGGGGCGCTCGATCATGCCCGCGATATCAGACTGGCGGACCATAAAGCCGACCACGCGCGTACCGCCCGGGGTAAAGACCGGAAAGTGAATCTTTCCGAGCTTTTTAGGGCTGCGCGGCGTGCCGTCCTTTTTGATGCGCTTGTCCTCGGTAGGCTTGCGATAGATCTTGGCGCCGACAAAATCCCCGGCGCGCATTATGCCTCGGTCGAGGGCTCCGCAGCCTCGGTATCAGCCTCGACGGCGTTCTCGACCACGACGTCGGCGGCGGGCGTCACGTTGCCACCCGAGATGGCATCGTTGAGCTGCTCGCGCAGCTGGTCCATGCGCTCGCGGGCCAGATCGACCTTGGCGCGCAGGTCATCGGTCTTGGCGTCGACCATCGGGCCAAAGTCATTCACCGCAGCACGGGCCTCCTCGGCGCTGTGCTCGTAGGTGTCGCGCATATTGTCCCAGGCGTCGTTGGCGATATCGGCAGCCATGGCGCGGGTCTCGGCGCCCGAGCGCGGGGCCAGAGCAACGCCGACAATAGCGCCGGCAGCGGCACCAAAAAGTGCGCCGGAGACAAAGCTGAAAGTCTTACCCATGATCATTCCTCTCCTGCGGGCACGTCGGTGCCCACCGTTTGAATGCTGTCCATTATACCCGCAGCGCATCACTTGCCGCTCCGCTCATCTGCGTACGGCAAAGGCGCAGGTACGTGATGGTGATAAACGCGTAGGCCTACTCCTGAGGCATAGCCGGCATGGTCACCGTGGCACCCGGGTCCTCGCCGGCGCCGTCCACGAGCGGCAGACCGCCCTCATGCGCAGGTCCTGCCGGAACCGTCGCCGCACCGCCAAAGACGGCAGCGGAGGCCTCGTGGTTCTCGGCAACCGCGCCCTCGGTATCAATCGCCACCTGGGGCTCGTCGTCAAAGTTGGGGACGCCCTGGGGCTCGGTGGGAACGGGCTCGGCAGTCGCATCGGCAACGGGCTCGGCGTCAACCGGCACATCGCCCTCGTCAAAGCCCTCGTCCTCGGCAGCATCTTCGCCGTTCGCAGCGGCGACGGCCTCGTGAGGATCCTTGCCCTCGGCCTCGGCGCGCATGCCCAGCACCAGGTTGCGCAGGCCCGCGACCGTGCCTTCCACGTCGGGGGCAGGCTGGTCGGCGTGCAGGTACGCCCAGTCCATCATAAAGGTGGCCGAAGACAGCGCACCGATGGCCAGCGCGTCGTCGGGGCACGAAAGCTCAACCTCAAAAACGCGCTCGTCGTGCTCGCTTACGCGCGTGCGGCCGCACGAGATGCTACCGGCAAGACCGGTCTCGTTCATGAGCTCGACCGTCACATGCTCAAGCAGATGGCAAAGCTCGGTCTGGCCCATGCAGTCCTGGAACTCGCGACCGGAATCACCCAGGCACAGGTGCTTGGCAATCGCCGGCGCCAGGTAATACACGCGCGCCGTGGCCTCGATATCCTCCGAGGTCATGAGCGGCATGCCGGGGTTCACCAGCACATGCGCGCAGATCTTGTCCTCGCTGATGGTGACCTTAAGGATGTTGAACAGGCCTGCCATAACTCTCCCCTACTCTTCCTTGTCCTACTCGTCGCCGTCGTGTGGATTCGCGGAACCCGCACCCGACGACGTCGGCTCGTCTACCGAAGACTCGGAATCCTTCTTATCGGTTTCGGCCGGAGCGATCACGCGAATGAGCGAGATGCGCTGGCCACGCATCGACTGCACTTTAAACTTGTACCCCGCGACCTCAAACACCTCTCCGATGTCGGGCACCGAGTCGCAAAGCTCCAAGATCCAGCCGGCGATGGTCTCATAATCATCGCTTTCCTCGAGCGGCCAACCAAGCTCAATCGCGTCATCGCACGAAAAACGCCCATCAACGAGCCACTCGCGGCGCGAAAGGCGCGTGAGATACTTGTTGTCGGGGTCGAACTCGTCCTCGATCTCGCCGACGATCTCCTCGACGATATCCTCGATGGTGATAATGCCGGCCGTGCCGCCGTACTCGTCCACGACCACCACGATCTGGTCGTGCGAGGTCTGCATCTCGGACAGTAGCGGCAGGATGTCCTTGGTGTCGGGCACAAAGGTGGCGTCGCGCAAAAAGCCGGCGATGGGCTGGTCACCCTTGCCGTCGAGCGCGGGTTGGATCAGGTCCTTGATGTGCGCAATGCCGGCGACGTTGTCGGGATCCTCGTGATAGACGGGGATGCGGCTGAAGCCGGTCTGGCGCATGGTGGACAGCACGTCGGCGACCGTCTCGTCGTCCTCGCACATGGTGGTGTCCACGCGCGGCACCATGACCTCGCGGGCAACGGTGTCGCCTAGGTCGAAGATCTCGTGGATCATGCGCTTTTCCTCGTCGAGCAGGTCGTCCTGCTCCGAGACCATGTACTTGATCTCTTCTTCCGAGACGTTTTGGCGGTCGTCGGCGCTCTTGATGCGCAGAATGCGGGCCAGGCCATCGGAGCAAGCGCCGGTCAGCCACACGAGCGGACGGGCGATCTTTTGGAAAAATGACAACGGCCCCACGACCTGCTTTGACACGCCCTCGGCGTTGGCCAGGCCAATGCGCTTGGGCACGAGCTCGCCGATCACGATGGACACGAAGGCGACCGCGACGGTGATGATGACCGGCGCCAGGCCGCGCGCGATGGCGGAGAGCGGCGCGATGCCAAAGCTCATGAGCCACGTGGCGAGCGGGTCGGACAGACTCGTCGAGGCGACGGCGGACGAGGCGAAGCCCACGAGCGTGATGGCAACCTGGATGGTGGCGAGCAGCTGGTCGGAGTCGGCGGCGAGCTGGACGGCGCGCTCGGCGCGCTTGTCGCCTTCCTCGGCATCGTGCTCCAGCACGGCGCGCTTGGCCGTGGTGAGCGCCATCTCGGACATAGAGAAGTAGCCGTTGATGAGGGTCAAAACGAGGGTGGTGATAAGGGAGATGGTTATGTCCATCGGGAATTTCTCGAACCTCCAAGATTCGGGACGTCAGGTTAAAACGTTGATGGCGGATACGGCAATTGCACCGGCGCCCAAACGAGAACGCGGGCGCGCAGGCATGGTCGCTAGATTACGAAGAGGATCACCGCCATGAACTGGAAGATGCTGCCGGCGAGCACCCACAAGTGAAACACACTGTGCAGGTAGCGCACGTTTTTGGCGATATAGAACGGCACGCCCGCGGTGTAGCACACGCCGCCGACGGCGAGCAGGGCAAGTGCCACGGGGTTGAGCAGCGCCACAAGTTCGGGCAGCTTAAAGACAACGAGCCAGCCCATCAGCAGGTAGACCAG
>JAXIZX010000094.1:0-3825 GCA_036303765.1 Collinsella sp.
GATCTGGTCAACAATGCCCAGGCCGAGAATCGCTACGGCTACGAGGAAGTCGCCTATCTGCTTATCACGGGTTCGCTGCCCAACAAGGAAGAGCTCGACGGCTTTTGCGAGCGCCTGGGCGCCTTTAGACATCTAAGCGACGAGTACGTTAAAGAGTTCCCTATGACCACGGTGTCGTCGAGCATCATGAACGTGCTCCAGCGCGCCGTGCTGCTGCTCTACGCCTTCGATGCCGAACCAGACGTGATCACGCCCGAGCACGAAATCGACGTCGCCATTTCCATGCTCGCACGTCTCCCGCGCATTGCCGCCTTCGCACACATGGCCTCGGTCGCCAAGCTTCGCGGCTCCGAGGTTCACGTGCCGCACCCCACGCCCGGTCTCTCCACCGCCGAGACCATCCTACAGGTCCTGCGCGGCGGCATGGCGTTCACCCGCGATGAGGCGATGCTGCTCGACGTTATGCTCATGCTGCATGCCGAGCACGGCGGCGGCAACAACTCCACCTTCGCTTGCCGCGTGCTGTCGTCTTCGGCCACCGACCCGTATTCCGCCTACGCCGCGGCTATCGGCTCGCTCAAGGGCCCGCGCCACGGCGGTGCCAATGCCAAGGTCGTGTCTATGCACGAGGACATCCGCGCGCATGTTTCCAACTGGGAGGACGAGGACGAGGTCGCGGCCTACCTGGGCAAGATCCTCGACAAGCAGGCCTTCGACGGCACGGGCCTCATCTACGGCATGGGCCACGCCGTCTATACGCTCAGCGACCCGCGCGCCGAGGTCTGCCGCCGTTACGCGCGCTCACTGGCAGCCAAGAAGGACTTGGGCGAAGAGTTCGCACTCATCGAGCGCATCGAGCGCCTGGCACCGCAGGTGATGCGCGACCACGGCATGACCAAGCCTATCTGCGCCAACATCGACCTGTACACAGGCTTTATCTACAAGATGCTCGGCGTGCCCGAGACGCTTTTTACGCCGCTGTTCGCCGTCGCCCGCATGGCCGGCTGGTCGGCACACCGCATGGAAGAGCTCTTCTGCGCGCATCGCATCATCCGCCCGGCATACCGTCCGGTGATCGAGCCGCTGGAATACAAGCCGCTCGCCGACCGCTAGGACGCGGACCGTTATAGAACCCGAGCGTGGCCAGGGCATCACCGCCCTCGGCCACGCTTTTTATGCCAGCAGAAAGGGCTGCATCAAATGATTGTGTTTTCCGATATGGATGGAACGCTGTTGACGAGCGATAAGCAGATGAGCGATGCCACCTGGGCGATGCTCGACGAGCTCGCTCGACGCGGGATTGAATTTGTGCCCTGCACGGGACGTCCGCTGTCGGGCATCTTTGAGCCCATCCTCGCCCATCCCGCCGTGCACTATGCCGTCTGCGCCAATGGCGCCAGCGTCTGGCAGCTCGAGGACGGTACGCCCACCGATACCTCACGTGCTACGCGCATTTTGAGCCGACCGCTCGACCGCGCCATCGCCCACCGCGTCCATAGCATTGCCGCCGGCCACGATGTGACCTTCGATATCTTCGCGGACGGGCAGTGCTTCCTCCCCCGCTCGCTCTACACGCGCCTGGATGAGTTCTGCGGCGGCGACCCCCACATCGCGGCTTCGCTCAAGCGCACACGAACACCGATCGACATGGATATCGACAGCAAGATCGACGAGGCCGAGACGCTCGAACGCATCGCCATGTACTGGCACGACCCGGCCGATCGCGACGCCATCGCGGCGGCGCTCGACACGCTCGGAGGCATTGAGGTCACGCGTTCTTACGCCATGAATATCGAGGTCATGGGTGAGGGCGCCACCAAGGGAACGGCCCTCACGTGGCTATGTGAGCACCTGGGCGAGTCTCTCGCCGACGCCTGGGCGTTTGGCGACAACATCAACGACATCCCCATGCTGCAGGCAGCGGGCCATGGCATGGCCATGATCAACGCCGAGCCCGAGGACCGCGAGGCCGCCGACGCCATCACCGAATACGACAACGACCACGATGGCGTCGCCCGCACCATCATGGCCGCCCTCGCCTAGTCGTTGGGGACGTTCTTAAACGACTAGTCGTTGGGGACACTCTTCGCAAAAAACGCAAGGACTGTCCCCCGCTGTCGGCAGAAAAGGAACGTCCCCAACTGCCGGATTAGGAGAGACTCTCCAGCACGCGACGGAGCTCCTGCTGGACGGCGTGGTCGCGGTTACAACCCACCACGCGATCGGCCACCGCCTTAAGCGCGGGGCGCGCGTTTTCCATCGCGCAGCCCGTGCCGACAAAGCGAATGATCTCGTAGTCGTTCATCGAGTCGCCAAACGCCATGACCTCGTCGCGTCCAATGCCGTAATGCTCCGCAAGCTGTGCGATGCCCGAGGCCTTCGACACACCGGGCTGCATGGCATCGATCCACGCGTTGCCCGAAGGCGCAAAAGTAAAGAGCTGACCAAGTTCGCGCTGTAATACGTAAGCGCTGTCCATAACGGCACCGTCATCGCAAAAGATACTCGCCTTGATGATATTTACGCTGGGATCGGGCAGCTCCCAAATGCGCTCTGCATTGGGAAGGTCCTTATCGACCTCACGCACGAACTTGCTCTCGTCATCGAGCAGGAAGGACTTGGTTCGGTCAAAAAGCGCAAGATGCAAATTGGGGAACGTCCTGACGGCCTGGGCGAGCTTTCGAATCGCCAGGTGCGAATACACCTCGCGGTCTACCATTTTGCCGTCGGCGTAGACCTGGGCACCGTTAGCTGCGACAAAGTCCATCTTGTCGCGAACGGGTGCAAAGAACTCGCACAGGCGATCGTAGCGGCGACCTGACGATGCAGCAAAATGCACACCATGCTCGCGTAGCGTCAGGATCAATTCGTAGGTCTCAGGCGGCACCTGGCCATTTTCGTCAAGCAGTGTGCCGTCCATATCGGATGCAATCAGTTTAAACATAGAAAAGCTCCCTTCGGGCTTGATGGAATCGGACGTGTATCTGATTCCAACGTACCCAAAGGGAGCTCAAATAAGACCCCGCGGTCATAAACGTTACATAGGCCTGGCAAATAGCTCACGCGTGCCAGAGGCCTCACGGCCGCGGCGTCAGGCGACAAGTCAAAGAGTGTCGCAGGTGGCTAGTCGTTTAAGAACGTCCCCGATGACTAGTCGGCGTAGGTGAAGGTTGTGACGTCGAACATGCCCTCGGGGCGGATGCGGAGCGTCGGGATCACCGGCAAGGGCAGGAAAATAATGCCCATGATGGGGTCGAGTGGCGGCTCGATCCCCATGGCGCGCGCCTTGACCATAAAGTCGTCGTGCTGCGCCGCGACGTCTTCGGCGGTGCCTTCGCTCATCAGGCCGCCGAGCGCCAGAGGAATGCGCGCCACGACCTCGCCGCCACGTACCAGCACGTGACCGCCCTGTCCCACGGCTTCAACAGCCGCCATCATATCGGCAGCGTTATCGCCCACGACGCACACGTTGTGCGAATCGTGGCCGATCGTCGAGGCGATGGCACCGCCTGTGATGGTAAAGCCGCGCACCCAGCCGCGACCGATGTGCTTGCCAACAAGACCCAGGCCCGCAGGACCATCACCGTCGGCGCCCTCGGCCTGCAGCGACACGCCGCGGCCGTGGCGCTCGATCAGCATAATGCGGCGCAGGCCCTCGGCACTCTCGGGGCGAGCCATACCCGTGATGGCCTTGCCCGGCACCACGTCGATCACGGCCTCGCCCGGCTTAAAGGCATAGTCGAACACGTCGAGCGAAAGCTTCGGCAGCTTAACGGAGGCGCGCAGCTCATCGGCAAGGGCCGCAACCTCGGCCATCTCGGGTGC
>JAXIZX010000095.1:0-6470 GCA_036303765.1 Collinsella sp.
ATGGCGTCCGAGTCGCTGACCAACCTCAAGGAGTACTTCATTAAGCTTGCCAAGCACGAGCTGTTCTTTGAGGAGTTTAGGGCGCTTAAGCACATCTCGTTTGATATTCATCGCGGCGAGGTTGTGGGTCTGGTCGGCACCAATGGCTCCGGCAAGTCTACGATGCTCAAGATTATCGCTGGCGTTCTTGAGCCTAGCGAGGGCAGCGTTAAGGTGCACGGTAACATCGCGCCGCTGATTGAGCTTGGCGCCGGCTTTGACCCCGAGCTGACCGCCCGCGAGAACATCTATCTGAACGGCGCCCTGCTCGGCTATACCAAGGAGTTCATCGACGCCAACTTTGACGGCATTATCGAGTTCGCTGAGCTGCAGAACTTTGTCGATATGCCGCTTAAGAACTTCTCTTCGGGCATGGTGGCGCGTATCGCCTTTGCAATCGCGACGATTACCGAGCCCGATATTCTGATCGTTGACGAGACGCTGTCCGTCGGTGATGTGTTCTTCCAGCAAAAGTGTGAGGCCCGCATCCAGCACTTTATCCAGAGCGGCGACGTGACGGTTCTGTTCGTTTCACACTCTATGGAGCAGGTTGAGCGCATCTGCCAGCGTGCCGTTTGGATTGAGAAGGGTGACCTTCGCATGGACGGCCCGGTCGATGAGGTCTGCAAGGCGTACCGCGAGCAGTTCAACTAGGTTATAATTACTTGCGCCTGACAGGCTTGTGCTTGCTTGGGCGTGCGGTTATTTGCTCCATTAGCTCAGTTGGATAGAGCAGGGGACTTCTAATCCCAAGGTCGACGGTTCGAATCCGCCATGGAGCACCATCGTTTATTAAGCCCAGACCGCTTGGTGGTCTGGGCTTTTTTCATCTTGTGTGTTGCTGGAGCCGAGCGCGAGCAAGCCGCTGCTGTTTGTTGGGGTTGGCATTTTACTTTTCGAGATGCTCTTTCAGCAGCTCCAACGCGTGGGCGTAGCCCTTCAGGCCCTCGCCGGTGATGGTGGCGAAGCAGGCCAGGCGGGCGTAGCTTACCTGGCGGAAGTCCTCGCGCGTCTCTACGGCGCTGATGTGGACCTCCACAGCCGGGATGGCGACGGCCATGAGTGCGTCGAGGATCGCGACGCTTGTGTGCGTGTAGGCCGCCGGGTTGATGACGATGCCGTCGACCTTGCCGTAGGCCTCCTGGATCTTGTCGACGATGGTGCCCTCGTGGTTAGACTGGAAGACCTCGACTTCTTCGAAGCCCTGTGCGGCGCCCGCTTCCTGGCAGATCTGCACTAAGCGGTCGTAGTTGTCGTTGCCGTAGATGCCCGGCTCGCGAATGCCGAGCATGTTGAGGTTGGGGCCGTTGATGACGAGTGCTTTCATGGTTGCTTCCTTTGCAGTCGAGAAACCACCACAAAGGTGCCTGTCCCCTTTGTGGTGGTTTTGGTTAGAGAGCGGGTTGGAGGGTCTCGAGGAGGGCTTGGGCGGTGTTGGCGGCGCAGTCGCGTGAGTCGATGATGTAGTCGGCCCAGGCGCGGTAGCGCGGCATGCGCTGCTCGGCCAGCTTGTCGATGCCGTCGCGCGCGGTGATGGGGCGGCCCTTGTGGGCGAGCTCGTCGAGCTTGCGGTTGAGCATCACAATCTGGCTGTTCTGGTGTAGCAGCGGGTAGTTCTCGTCGCGTGTGACCACGCCGCCGCCTGTGGAGAGCACCAGGCCGCTGCGCTTGGAGATGTCGGCCAGCGCAGCCGTCTCCTGTTCGCGGAAGGCCGCCTCGCCGCGCTCGACGATAAAGTCGGCACAGGGCATGCCCAGACGCTCCTCGAGCGCGTGATCCAAGTCGATGTGCTCGCGGCCCGTGAGCACATCGACTTGCTCACCCACGTGGGTCTTGCCTGAACCCGGCATGCCGATCAGCGCGATGTTCTGTTCGCGGCGTGACAGGCGCTCCGTTACGTCCAGGATGCGCTCGCGCGGGGTGACTTGGCCGGTGTAGCGTTCGACAGCCTGCACCGCTTGGGCCACGAGCATGAGCAGGCCGCCGATGCAGGGGATGCCGCGGCGCTCGGCCTCGAGCATGAGTCCCGTGCGGGCGGGGTTGTAGACAATGTCGATGACGCCCTCGAGCGCATCGAGGCCTTCGAGCGTGCAGGGAGCGTCGGGGCAGTGGGGGAACATACCGGCGGGCGTGCAGTTGACGAGCAGCGTTGCATCGGACTGCTGAGCGATGTTGCTGTAATTGACCTCGCTCGTGCGACCCACGGGTACGACGATGGCGCCCAGATCTCCGAGCACCATACTGGCCGTAGTACCCGCACCACCGGTGGCACCGAGCACGAGGACCTTCTTACCGGCAACCTCAACGCCCAACTCTTCGACCAGGCACTGAAAACCAAAGTAGTCGGTGTTGTCGCCGCGCAGGCGGCCGTCGGGCAGGCGCGTGATGGTGTTGACGTTGCCCATGCGCTCGGCGAGCGGGCTCAGTTCGTCAAGGTAGTCCATGACGGCGCGCTTGTAGGGGATGGTCACGTTGGTGCCCTCCCACTCGTCGCCGGTCATAAAGGCCGCGAGGTCCTCGGGCTCGCGCTCAAAGCGCACGTACTCGAGCCCAGCGAGCTCTTTGTAGATGGTCGGGGTGTAGCTGTGGCCCAGCACACGGCCCAGCACGCCGTAGGGACGGGTTGCAGTGATATCGGTCATCTAGAGCACCTCCGTGTAGCTGCCAAAGTAGGTGAAGCTTTCGCACACGTCGTCGATGGAATCGAGCAGGTCGTCGAGGGCCTTGCTGCCAAAGGGGCAGTCCAGATCAAAGTAGAACATAAACTCAAAGTCGCGGCCGGGGATGGGGCGGCTCTCGAGCTTGATCAGGTTGATGTTGAGTGCGTAGAAGCGCTCGAGCACGCGATAGAGGGCGCCCGGCTCGTTGGCCGTGGTGATCATGAGCGAGGTGCGATTAGCGCCGGGGTAGACGCGCGGCTCGCGGCTGATGACGACAAAGCGCGTGTAGTTGTTGTCCGAGTCCTGAATGTTGGGCTCCAGCACCTCCAGGCCATACAGCGTGGCACAGCTGCGCGAGGCGATGGCGGCGACGTCGGTGCGCTCGGAGTTGGCGACCATCTCGGCCGACATGGCCGTGTTTGGGTACTTGGTGGCGTGCAGGTCGTGGGACTCGATAAAGCCGGCACACTGGGCAATGGCTTGGCCGTGGCTGTAGACCTCGCGCACGTCGGCGAGCTTGGTGCCGGGCTTGACGAGCAGGTTGTGGTCGATCTTGAGTCGCAGCGAACGCACGATGTGGAAATCGAACTGGGCGAGCAGGTCGTAGACGGCGTTGACCGATCCGGCGGTGGAGTTCTCGATGGGCAGCACGCCAAACTCGCAGAAGCCGTCGCGCACAGCGCGCATGACGCCTTCGAAGGTCTCGAAAAACGCGATGTCGGGCACGTCGAAGAGTTTGCACGCGGCGATCTGGCTATAGGCACCTTCCACGCCCTGGCAGGCGACGGTGGCCGTTTGAGGGAAGGGCGTGTCGGAGGCTGCAGCCGTGGCGTGTGCCTTTTGCGAGACGGTGATGCCCTTGAGCTCGTTGATGTAGCGCTGCTGCTCGGCCTTGCTCATGCTCATGAGGAGGCGGAACAGCGTGATGGTCTGCGCCTCGTAGCGCTCGGGCGCGCGGCCGGCAAGGTTGTTGAGCTTGGAGCGCTCGCGGGCGGGGTCAAAGACGGCCTTGCCCATCTCGATCTTTGATTTGGCGACCTCGGTGGCAATGTCCATGCGTTCGACAAAACTGTTGAGCAGGGTAGTGTCGATGCCATCAATGGTCTGGCGAATGTCGGCAAGGTCCATAGGGACCCCTTTCACGTGTCGGTGATTTTTCTGGGACGGGGATTAAAAAATCATTAGGTACACAATGATTTTTTAATCCCCGTCCCAGAAAAATCACTGGGTGGGCGTGGGGGCCGGAGTTGGCCCCCACGGGGATTACTAGCGCTGGGCAGCGTCTTCTAGGAGGGCGTCCCAGATGGCCAGCGCTGCGGCCGCTTCGGCTACGGGGACGGCGCGCGGGACGATGCAGGGATCGTGGCGGCCGTGGACCGAGAGCTCGGCATTTTCCATAGCGTCCATGTCCACCGTCTGCTGCTCGCGGCCAATGGAGGGCGTGGGCTTTACGGCCATGCGCCACATGACGGGCGCGCCGGTCGAAATACCGCCCAGGATGCCGCCGGCATTATTGGACTCGACTTCGATCTTGCCGGTCTCGGCGTCGATGCGATACGGATCGTTGTTCTCGCTGCCTCGCATGGCGGCGACGGCAAAGCCCATGCCAAACTCCACGCCCTTCACGGCGGGAATCCCAAACGCGATCTGCGCGATGCGGTTCTCGATGCCGTCGAACATGGGGTCGCCGATGCCCGCGGGTAGGTCGTAGATACCGCACTCCACGATGCCGCCGATGCTGTCGAGCTCGTCACGCGCGGCCAGAATTTCCTCGCGCATGCGACCGCCAGCTGCGGCGTCAATGCACGGCAGGTCGTTCGAAAGGATCGCCTTGCGGTCGGCCTCGCGATAGACCATGTCGTCCATGGGCAGATCGGAGATGCCACCGATCTGCGCCACGTGCGCCATCACGTTAATGCCGCGGGCCTCGAGCGCCTGCAGCGCGATGCCGCCCGCGATGCATAAGGGGGCCGTCAGACGACCGGAGAAGTGTCCGCCGCCGGCGACGTCGTGCATGTTGTGGTACTTCACGCGTGCCGGGAAATCCGCATGGCCCGGGCGGGGCTTTCGGCGCAGCTCGGAGTAGTCCTTGGAGCGCGTGTTGGTGTTCTCGATGATCGCGGCGATAGGCGCGCCCGTGGTGTGTCCATCAACTATGCCGGCGATAATGTGGGCGGCGTCGGCCTCGCGGCGCTTGGTCGCGGTCTCGTCGCGACCGGGGGCGCGACGGTCAAGGAAGGCCTGCAGCTGCTCCTGGTCCACGGCGATACCTGCCGGAATGCCATCGAGCGAGCAGCCGATAGCGGGGGAGTGCGACTGGCCGAAGATGCTTAAGTGCAAGACGTTGCCAAAGGTCGAGGACATGCTATTCCTCCTCGAGCGTGACCTTGCCGCCCAGTAGGCGGTAGTGGTCGAAGAAATCGGGATAGGACTTGTTGACGGCCTCGGCGCCGTGGATCACGACCTCGCCGGTGGCGCGGCTCGCGGCGATGGCGGCCATCATGGCGATGCGGTGGTCGTTGTGCGAATCGACCTCGCCGCCAGTAAAGGCGTCGACACCCTTGATGATGAGGTCGTCACTGGCAATGCGTACCTGTGCGCCCAGTGCGGTGAGCTCGCGGGTGGTAGTGGCCAGACGGTCGGATTCCTTGATGCGCAGGCGGGCGCAATCGCGGATGAACGTGCGGCCTTGCGCCAGCGATGCCACGGCCGAGATAACGGGCACCAGGTCGGGGATGTCGTGGGCACTCATCTCAAAGCCGGCGAGCTTGTCGGACTGCACGGTGGCGGCGTTGGTGGAGCGCACGATGCGGGCGCCAAAGCGCGAAAGCGCGGCAAGCACATTGCGGTCGCCCTGCGCGGAGCTGAGCGACACGCCTTCGACGGTGATGGGGTCGGTGCCGATGGCGCCGGCGCACAGCCAAAAGGCGGCGTTGGACCAGTCGCCCTCGACGGCCACGCTGCCGGGCGTGCGATACGAGCCGCTGTTCACGCGGAAGTTTGTGACCTCGGGCTGGCCGTCCCTGGCGGGAATACGCTCGACGTTGACCTCGACGCCAAAGGCCTTCATGGCCTGGATCGTCAGGTTGATGTAGGGGCGGCTCTCAATGAGGCCGGTCACCTGCACGCAGGAGGGCTGGGCGAGCAACGGGGCTGCCAGCAGCAGGCCCGAGATGTACTGCGAGCTCACGTTGCCCGGCAGCACAAAGGTGCCTGGGCGCATGCGGCCGCTCGTCTTGAGCGGAAAACCGCCCAGACCCTGTAGGTCGCAGCCGGCGGCAATGATCTCGTCCGAGAGCGGGGACAGCGGGCGGGCGCCCAAGCGTCCCTGACCCACAAAAGTTGCTTCTGCGCCCAGCGCGCAGGCGACAGGCAGCATAAAGCGGAGCGTGGAGCCGCTCTCGCCGCAGTCGAGCGTGCCGCCCGCGAGGGCCTTGAGCAGACCGAACTCAATACTCTTCATGGTGGGGTGGACTTGGAATCCGTCCTCGACGGTCTCGATGCGAGCGCCGAGCGCCGTAAGGCAACGCACCGTGGCCTCGATGTCGGCGCAGGTGGTGTTGCAGGTAACGTGGGTCTCGCCGTTGGCAAGCGCGGCGCAGATGATCAGGCGGTGCGCCATCGACTTGGACGCGATGGCGGGAACGGTGCCCTTAAGTGGGGACGGGGTGATGCGGGCTAGCATGCGGATGCGCCTCCCTTCTGGCCGAGGCCTTCGGCAATGAGTTCGTGGAAAGTGGAAAGCGGCGTGCGGTCGATGCTGCAGCGGCC
>JAXIZX010000096.1:0-4781 GCA_036303765.1 Collinsella sp.
AAAAAAGGGCCCCAAATGGGACCCTTCTTCAAATTCGTACTGGCGGAGAGCTGGGGATTCGAACCCCAGATGCCCTTTTGGGGCATACTCGCTTAGCAGGCGAGCACCTTCGGCCTCTCGGTCAGCTCTCCGTAACAGCCGTTCTATAGTAACCAAACAGTCGAGGATGGGCAAGGGGGAATTTTGGAGCGATTCCAATTTGCCAGTAGACGTCTCACCCAATCATCTCAATCTGTAACAGTTACAGGCCGAATTTTCGTCCAGATGTTACAGATTGAGACAAAGATACGGGGGCAACCCCAGCGGCGGCGTCGATGCATCCAGTCTTTATTAGTTCGCTCGAACGGTCTCCAACAGATAATCGCGCATGTACGGAATTGCAAACGAAACACAGCCGTAGCCAGCAGGCTCAATCAGTCCCGTATCGATCAGACGTTTGCGATACGACCCGACTTTATTCGCCGGCAATCCCATCTTTTTGGCAATATCACCGTTCGTAATCTCGCCGCCTTCGCATTGCGCCATCGCCGCGAGATATTGAAACTGCCGCTCCGATACCCTGCGCAGCGCGGGGGCAATCACCATGGCATTGAAACTATCAAGAGCTGCCTGGACACCCTTGCGAGCTGCCTCTTCACTCACGCTCTCCGACCCGCTGCGCGCAGCAACCTGCCAAGCGTAATATCCGACCAACTGGACCATAAAGGGATAGCCTGCCGAAGCCTTTGTTAAAAGCTCAGCAACGCCTTCGTCGAGTTCCTTGCCCGCACGCCTCATCGTATCCTCAAACGATCCGCCGACTTCAAAATCTGAAAGCCGCGTGAGTTCGATATGCTTCGCCCTCTGAAGGAACGTCAACGTATCATCCACCACCACGCCATCCACCGAGGTTGGCAAACCAGCGAATGCAAAGGCGACATTCGCCCCTTGGCGAATCAAGAGCTGCATTTCATTACCCAGCTCGCGCATTTCCTCAGTTGAGGCGTCCTGAATCTCATCGAGTGTGATGAGCAAACCACCTCGCTTCGCGGCACCGTACATCGCCTCGCCCAGATGAGAGGCTGACTTCGACAGCTCCACGGAGCCAAGGCTGACTCCTAAAATTGATGGGGAAATCGACATTGATGCAAGACGAACATTTCGCTGCAGAGCCTCGAGAATTCTGTCGCAAAAACCGGCATTTGAGGCGACGTCGACAACCTCGAATCCTTTTTTGCGCGCAAGATCGCCCAATGCGTTGAGGAGCACCGTTTTACCCGTGCCTCGGACACCCGAGATGCGCATGAGTCGATCGGGGGCACCAGGGCCATTCTCAAGAGCCTCGGCAAAGTCATCCAAAACAGCGTCGCGTCCGATAAGCTCAGGTGGATTCATGCCCGCTGTTGGCTTAAAGGGATTAATAGCTTTTGACATTCGACCTCCTCTGCCAGTTTTAACAACTTTAACAAAGTTTAGCAACTTTAGCAGAGTTTAACAGTTTTAGCAGGCTCGGCGGCTTTATGCCTTACCGATTCTGTCGGGTCCTCCCGCCCGCGCCGATACAAATAGCGCGGTGCGGCCCCTCTATACCGCCCCTACCCCAGCGAGCGGTTGAGGGAGCCGAGCTCATCGTTGCCCATGGTGCGCCACATTTGATAGATGCAGCCGCGCGCCAAGAAAAAGAAACCGTTATCGACGAGTTGCACGGCGGCATCCGCGAGCTGATTGGTCACGGCGGGCACCGGCGGCAGCTCAAGACCTGCCTTGCGGATAGTCTCGACAGCCTCCTCGAACGTGGGCGGTTTGATGACGCCCATCTCGTTCATAAGGCCCTGCATTTCCTCCTGCGCACTGCCACCCGACTCCTCGCCGCGCGGCACCAGGCGGTAGCACGCCAGCGCCAGCTCGAGCTGGTCGCAGTTCCAGTAGGCGAATGCCAGGCGATAGAACAGGTAACCGATCGAAGTTCGGTCGCTGGCGATGCGCAGGCCGTGGCGCGCCACCTCGATAATCTCGTCATAGCGCTCCAGGCGTGCCAGCACGTTGATCAGGGCAAAGTGAGACTGCATAGACGAGCGTGCCAAATCGTAGAGACGACGCACCTCGGGCAGCGCACGCTCAAAGTCCTCTTGTTCGGCGTAAAAGCTGCAGATCTCATGCTGGGCAAAATACAGCGCATCGGGAGCGCGAAGGATACGCACGGAACGGTCCTCCTCCATCACCGGCAGCACCATGCGCACCAGCTGGTTGTCGCAGAACTGGGTCTGCACCGGGCCCGTCGCCAAAAGCTCAGCAACAGTACACTTGGCTTCCAGCTCCTCGACAAGGCGAGAAAAGCCCTCGAAAGCGCCGGCTCGGTCAACTTTGGATTGCTCGCGCAGCTCGACGACGCGGGCGATATACGGATCGTTGTCCTCCTCCATGACCTCAAGCTCGTCAGCCGTATCAGCGAGCAGTAAATCGCGAAGCGCAGGCGGCAATGGACGATGGTCATCGCGTGGCCGAGCGTGAACCTCTGCAGGCTCAATCATGTCCGGAGCATCTGCCTCATATGCCTCGAGCAAATGCTTGCAGGGCATGTCGTCCATATCCATGCTCTCAAGATCCTTGGCGACAGAAACGCAATCGGCCAGATAGGCCGCACGGCCAAAGGAATACGTTTCAACGACGCGCTCGCCCTGCTCACCGTCGGGAGCCGCAATCTGCACGTAGCAGCGCATGATGCGAGCGCCCGAAGCAAAGCAAGCCGCCGCGAGTGTAAGCGCAATGCGTGCATCGTGCTCAGTGGCCCATGCCGCGCGCTTAGGCTCATCCACCTCGCGCCAGGCGTCATCTTGAGCATCGTATTCGCGCTGCGGCATAGCATCGACAACCGTGCGGCCAAATCGCACCAGCATGATGCCTTCGGCGACGTTCGCTCGATAGGTGTAGTCGAGACGCGTGACCACGTTGAGCGCTTCTACGAGACGTGCAAAGCGAGTGCGAACGTCCCACTCGCCACCCGGCTGGCACGCAACCGTCCCCGGCTTGGCCCACGGGTTGTCATTCGACAGCGTTTCGAGCAAGCGAGGAACGTCGTTTGTCGTCTTGCTGATATGCCATAGGTCAAAGAGCGAGCAGCCCTCAAAGCTTGGCGACGAGGCAACGGGGCCCAACCCTGCCCCAATACGCTCAAGGATGCCCGATAGGCGGTTCAGGCGGCACTCGACGGCAAGCAGGGTATCGATCTCGTCCTGGTCCAGCAGGCTACGGTCAAAATTGAGATAGAAGAGCCTCGAGCGATCGATGCGCGCCAGGCTCATTTCGGTTTTGGCCGCGATGGTGCGCAGGCGTGGCAGATTAACTTCGCCCATCAAAGCGGCGGCATAGCGCTCAATGCCACTTGGATTATCTGCATGGTCAATGCGGTAGAGCAACGTTTCGATTGCATCGGGCAGCGGCGTGGAATCAAAACCCAGCAGTACCTCAACCGGCTCGGGGAGTTTTACAAGTTTGATCTTGTCGACGGCATTTTTCATGCCCTCGTCGAGGCCGTCACCGTCTGCCGTGCCTAAGACAGCGTTTTCAGAATCGGCAAATACCACGTAACGCAAGAACATCGAGGCCATGAACTCGCCGTAGCGAAGGCTGCGCGTCGAATTCCACGTCTCGCGATCGGATTGTTCACGCATGGTGCCTTCGGGAGAGCCGATGACTCGCGCCCGGGAGTACATCGTCCCATCGGTACCCCTGACCGCAATCTCACCGATGTTGGAATCGGACTCGTCAAGAATCAATTGCATGTCGGGATCGTCGGGCAGCGACATCTCGTTAACGGGACGGTCCACCTTATAGACCTCACCCGAAACGCTCACGTAGCCCAAAAGCGACACATGGCTTTTGCCGACGAATTCGACGACATAGCATGATTCATGCTGGTCATCGCCAAAGAGCTTCCAAACCACGCCATACGATCGTCCCGCAGGCTGCTCGGGCATGGCCGGAAAGCGCTTTTTGGGATCAAGAAACCTGAGCTTGTATGTCGGACGCTCTGCCACGAAATATCACCCTGATCGGTCGTCTAAAGAAAGAGCGCGCCACGGGCTCACCGAGGCGCATACTCGAAATCTTACACGAGTCGATGAGAAATAGTCCCCTTTGACCGAGGTTCGAATCCATGCGGTGTTTACGTAAAAGAAAAGCCCCCGTTGCCGGGAGCTTTAATCTCAAATGGTGCGGCGTATAGGATTCCGCGCATCCGCTGCGCGGATCCGCACCGGCTTCGCCCGCCTGCCGGCGTGCTCGCCCGCTCGCTACGGACGCTCCGCGTCCGCTTCACGCTCGCGCCTCGACCGAGGTTCGAATCCATGCAGTGCTTACGTAAAAGAAAAGCCCCCGTTGCCGGGAGCTTTAATCTCAAATGGTGCGGCGTATAGGATTCGAACCTATGACGTTCTGATTCGTAGTCAGACCCTCTATCCAGCTGAGGTAACGCCGCGACTTGTTGATTATTATGCACATCGACTGAATAAAGGTCAAGCATTTTTCGAAAAATGTTATCAAATTTGATTTTTACTCATTTGACTCAGTCAATCGACTCGATACTTTCAAACACGGCAAAAGCAACTTCTCAAGTATATCGACATATAAGAAAAGCCCCCGTTGCCGGAGGCTTAAAACTCAGTTGGTGCGGCGTATAGGATTCGAACCTATGACGTTCTGATTCGTAGTCAGACCCTCTATCCAGCTGAGGTAACGCCGCAACGCACGGATTATTATGCACGTGACCCCTCGATGGGTCAAGCGACAATTTGGAAAATTTT
>JAXIZX010000097.1:0-5060 GCA_036303765.1 Collinsella sp.
CTCTTGCCCGAACCCGACACGCCGGCAATACCCACGAGCTTTCCCAGCGGAATATCGATATCGATGTCCTTGAGGTTGTGTACACGCGCGCCACGCACCTCGATAGCCTGCGGGCTCATCTTCTGTTCCGTCACCTTTATCACCCTACTCATGCCATAAAACTCGATCGCGAATGTACGCGCCCAGCATGGGCACGGTAAATCGGACGAGGCCGTATCCGGCAGCCTCGATGACGCGCTCGCGAATCAGGCTTGCGCGATATTTGCTCGCCCAGCTCTGGGTGCGATCGCAGCGCTCAATGATATCCGCCATGCGAGTCGGTTTGTCCTCGTCAACCGCCATGGCCTCGATAAAAAGGCGCTGTGGACTGCGCAGCCCGTAATATAGAGGCGCGTCAACCGCTTCGTAGAACTCGGAGACGGCATCCGCATGGCCATCCTCGACATCGTGCCTTTCGATGACTTGCGAGCCACGCCGGACAGCAGAGCGCCACATGTAATAGCCCACCAGCTGAACCATATAGGGATGCCCCATGCTCCTGTGTGCCGCAAGGTCCGCCGTCTCCGCGTCAACGTAAAGACCAGCGTCTTTGACCGTCTGGATATATGAATCACGCACCTTGGGCAAGGATATCGCCCCCAGCGTACGCTGCTGGGCACGCCGCAAAAACGTCACGCTCGGCTCTTCGAGCAGATCGTCAACCATACTGGGTAAGCCGGCGAACACCAGCGCAAGACCGCGCTGCTCGCTATCGGGCAAGCCCGTGGCATCCTGGTCTCCGAGCACCTGCTGATAGAGAACGGCAAGGGCCGCCAGCTCCTCGATAGACGCCGATTGCGCCTCGTCAATCGCAAACAGTATGCCTTTGCCTGGACCGAGCTTCTTAAGGCGCTCGTTGACCAGCCCTCGCAACATCTCGCCCTTTGCCCGCGCCGCCTCGACTGACATCCGACCAAACGACGGACCGAACTCCATTGACGTCACAACGGGTTTATTCGAGCGAAGCGCGTCGGCCAATCGGTCGCATAAGCCAAGCGAAGCGGAATCGGAGACAACCGCCCATCCGCGCTCGCTAGCTAAACGCTGCAGCTCCCGCAGGAGAACCGTCTTGCCGCAGCCGCGGTTTCCCGTAATGAGCATGAGCCTACCCGGCGCTCCGGCGCCGTTATCGAGCCCTTCCTCAAAATCTTCGATGACCGACTCGCGACCGATGAGTATCGGAGGCCGCTTGCCAGCCGTGGGCTTAAAGGGATTTGGATTCATGTCGGCCTCCTCGGATTGGCAAACCCTGGTAATAGTTATACCAACTTATACCGAGTTATACCAATAGCATGTGACAAAGGAACTGTCCCTTTGTCACATGTGGCCGAAAAACTCGGCGTCTGCTGCTCGCCAGGGGCGGAAGGTGGCGGGATCGATCTTTACGTGCGCCGCGGCGGGTACGTCGTACCATTTGACCGTGTAACCGGCGCCGTGAGAGCAAAAGACCGAGTCGGGCGTGTTGGGCAGATCGGCTTCTGGCTCATAGGCGGCCGTCTCGATGACGCGCTCGGCATCATGGCAAGCCGCATAGCCGGCAAACTCTAGGTACAGATGTCCGCGACCACTCGTGTAGGCAGCCACCTCCAGCGCGTAATCCTGCACTTCGGATGCCGGCACGCGACCCACAAGCTTCGCCCGGTCCCCCGCCATCGCCGGCGGCTCGTACTCGGCACCCATGCGCGTGGCATCCGAGAGCGCCCGGCCCACGCACTCCCCCGGCACCTCGAGCTCAAAGCGATACCACGGCTCCAACAGCACCGCCGCGCCGGCTTCACGCGCCTGCATGAGCCCCTGGCGAATCGCGCGGTACGTGGCCTGGCGAAAATCGCCGCCCTCGGTGTGTTTGGCATGCGCGCGGCCGCCCGTGAGCGTAATGCGCACATCGGTGATGGGAGAGCCGGTCAGCACGCCCAGGTGATTGCGCTCCATGGCGTTGGTGAGCGCCAGACGCTGCCAGTTCAAGTCGAGCTCGTCAGTCGAGGTCACGGTGCCAAATTGCACGCCCGAGCCCGCCGGTAACGGCTCCAAACGCAGATGTACCTCGGCATAGTGGCGCAGCGGCTCAAAGTGGCCCACGCCCTCGACCGGCTGCGAAATAGTCTCCTTATAGAGAATGCCGCCAGGCTCAAACTCAACCACGAGGCCAAAGCGATCGGCTAGCACGCGCTGCACGACCTCGAGCTGCACCGCACCCATCAACTGCAGATGAATCTGCTCAAGATGCGTGTTCCAGCTTACGCCGAGCATGGGGTCCTCATCGGCAAGCTCGGTCAGCGCTTGGAACACCGTATGGACATCGTGCTCGCCCGGCAGCACCGTATAGGTGAGAACCGGCGCTATGACAGGCGCATCGCCCGCGGGCTCCGCGCCCAAGGCATCACCCGGGTGAACGTGCGCAAGGCCCGTTACGGCGCAGATGCCGCCAGCAGCAACTTCTTGGACAAGCTCGTACTTCTCGCCGTTATAGATACGGACCTGATCGATCTTTTGCTCCCATGCCTCGACACCGGAGCGCCCCTCAATCACCTGTTTTGCACGCAGCACACCGCCCGTCACCTTAACCCAGGCAAGGCGCTCACCACGGTCTCCACGACTCACGCGATAGACGCGCGCGGCGAACTCCTGGGACCATGCCCGCTCGCGCATCAAAGCACACATACCGTCGAGTAACTCCGCCACGCCTTGGTCTTTGAGCGCCGAGCCGGCAAAGCAGGGGAACAGCTTGCGCTCCGCGACGAGCCGCGACAACGTTTCGGCAGACAACTCGCCTGCTTCAAGAAACTCCTCGAGCGCCGCCTCGTCTAACGCAGCAGCATCCTCCTGAACGGTGCCGCCCGCCAGCAGTTCGTTGGCATCCAGGCAGCCCTCGGAAAGACGCTGCCCAAGCTGTGCCAGCAAAACATCGCGGCCGGGATTCTCCAAATCGATCTTGTTGATAAAGATGAACGTCGGGATGTCATAGCGCGCAAGCAGGCGCCACAGGGTTTCGGTGTGCCCCTGTACGCCATCGTTGGCGCCTACCACCAGAATCGCGTAGTCCAGGGCACGCAGCGTGCGCTCCGCCTCGGCAGAAAAATCGACATGGCCGGGAGCGTCCACGAGCATAACGTGGGTGCCACCATGGTCGAGCACAGCCTGCGACGAGAAGATCGTAATGCCGCGCTCACGCTCAATCTCGTTCGTATCCAGATGCGAGTCGCCATCGTCAACGCGGCCGCGCTTGCGAATGCGGCCCGCGTTAAACAGCATGACCTCGGCCAACGTGGTCTTGCCGGCATCGACGTGCGCCAAGATTCCAACGACCGCTTGCTTCGACATGGCTCTCCTCTTATTGCAAGCCCATCGCACGCGGCAACGGGCACCCTCGTTCCACACTGGATGATACAATTTACGAGCCGGCGGGCGAAGCGGGCCCTATCCCCCGACCGAGCTCATCGCCCCGCGTTGCCGCGCGGCGATTTTCGTAGGTTCGCGCCTTGCGAAAGCCGGCTTTCAAAACGGCGCAGCGAACGAAAATGGCCCCACCCGGAGCCATTTTCGTTCGCGCGAATTGTTGATACGCGTCTCCGCTCTTATGCCTCGCGCAGCCAGTCAAACGCAACACGCGGCGTGCCGTCTGACACATACACGATGCCGGCGCGCTTAAACCCGGCCTTGAGGCTCGCACCCTGCATGGGCAGGTTGTCCTGATGCGTGTCGATACGCAGGTGATCGGCACGCTCTTTGGCAAAGGCAAACATCGCAGCCGCGATACCGTGCGCGGTGCCGTCGGACGCCACACGGTGCAGCACAGCATACGGAGTGTCACTGCGCCATTGCCCGTCCTCAATTACGTCATAGCACTCGTCCGGGCCCGGTAAAAAGGCAAACGTCGCTACCACGCGACCGTCGACTTCGCACACATAGCTGCCACCGGCGGCGATATCGGCAGCCAGTTGCTCGGCAGAAGGCGTGCCCTCGGGCCACTGCGTGGCGTTGCCATGCGCGCGCATAAAGGCGCGGGCCGTGTCATAGATAGCCATGACGGCGGGAATGTCGGTATCGAGGGTTTTTCTGATCATCACGCGGCGACCTCACGTTTATTGGTATCACTTTGATTGGGCAATGATACCAACGTTTTTAGAAGGGTGCGAAGCAGATGGGAAGCAAAAAGCGAGCTGCCTGGTCAAAGGCCAAAAGCGAGTTTTTGGGCGCTGCTACCGGCGGCGATATGAGCGACCTGTTTGCACGCGAGGACGAGCGCCGCGACGCCCTGGACGCCGAGCGCGATGAAGCCTGGCGCTACAAGTCGTGCGAGCGCAAAAACCGTTACGACACGCGTGCCGAGGCCGAGGCAGTTATGGCCGACTGCGAAAACCGCGGACGCCGCGGGCTGGCCTGCTACAAATGCGAATACTGCGGTGGCTGGCACCTGACATCGCACCCATGGAAATAGGAGCCGCATCGGCACGGCACTGACGGAGCACCAGCTATCGCGCGCAAGCTACGGGCGCGGCGGCACCAAAACATCGTAACGAACGGCCTTGCCCGCAAGCTGATAGCTCGGCTTAACGCCGGCAAGCAACGGTCCCTTCACCGGCCGCTTGATAACGACCTTGCGCGGGTGCACCGCAAGCGCAGCTTCGACCAGCGTCTCCTCATCGGCACACGGCTGTTCCAGATGATGCAAGAGCTGGAACTTCTTTTTAACCGCCGCGCTCTTGGTGCGCTCGGGAAACATGGGGTCCAGATACACCACGTTGGGAGCCACGAGCTCGCCCTGCCCGATCAGCTCAGCTGTATGGCGAAGGCCGGCAACGCTATCCTCGCCTGCATGTAAGCGCATGCGCGCCACGGCTGTCGCAAGCGCCGGATCATCCGCCGCGCGATTCAAGGCATCCTTGAGGAGCGCCGCGATCACGCAATCCTGTTCGTACAGATCGACGGTAAAGCCCGCGGCCGCCAACAGCAGCGAATCCTCGCCAAAGCCTGCCGTGGCGTCAATCGCCCATGGGCGCTCGATACCTTTTGCGCGCGCA
>JAXIZX010000098.1:0-4533 GCA_036303765.1 Collinsella sp.
CCGGCATTGCCGACCTGAATCCAACACAGCAGACCGTGATGCATGCGCTCATCGCCTCTCCGCTCAAGGTCGACGACATCGCGGCGCTCGTCTCACTCGATGCTGTCGGCGTACTCAAACTCTTGGGTTCGCTTGAACTCGAGGGCCTTATCGAGCGCATGATGGATGGAAGGTATGCGCCCTCCAAGTTTGCCCTTCACGCCCAGACGCCCTTCGGTCACAATAGAAAACGTGTCAATTAGAAAGGTGTTTGCAGATGCAGTTCGATCAGGTGACGGTTATCGGTGGCGGTCTGGCGGGTTCGGAATGCGCGATCCAGCTGGCAGACCGCGGGTTTGCCGTAAAGCTGTGCGAGATGCGCCCCCAGGTGAGCTCCCCGGCTCACCATACCGATCACCTGGCAGAGCTCGTCTGCTCCAATTCGTTTAAGTCGACCCGTCCAGATTCCGCTGCTGGCCTACTAAAAGCCGAGCTTGAGCGCATGGGTTCAGTCCTGCTCGATTGCGCCCATCGCGCGGCTGTTCCCGCCGGTGGCGCCCTGGCGGTCGACCGCGTCAAGTTTTCCGAGCTTGTCGAGGCCGAGGTTGCCGCCCGTCCCAATATCGAGGTCGTGCACGGCGAGGTCACGCAGATTCCCGAGGGTCACGTGGTCATTGCCGCGGGCCCGCTGTGTTCACCGGCGCTGAGTGAAGAGGTCATGAAGCTCGTCGGTGGCGATGCCCTGGCATTCTTTGATGCGGCGGCGCCGATCGTCGATGCCTCCACGCTCGATATGGACGTGCTGTTCTCGCAGTCGCGCTACGAGGAGCAGGGGAGCGGCGACTATCTCAACGCTCCGCTCAACAAGGAGGAGTACGAGGCCTTTATCGAGGCGCTTACCACGGCCGACCGAGTGATGCTCAAAGACTTTGAGGGCGGCGATCTGTTCCAGGCCTGCCAGCCTGCCGAGGAAGTTGCGCGCACCGGCAAGGACGCCATTCGCTTTGGCGCCATGAAGCCCGTTGGCCTCACCGACCCGCGTACCGGACGTCGCCCCTGGGCAGCGATTCAGCTGCGTGCCGAGAACAAGGAGAAGACCGCCTATAACCTGGTGGGCTTCCAGACCAACTTGACCTTTGGCGAGCAGAAGCGCGTCTTCCATATGGTGCCGGGCCTGGAGAACGCTGAGTTCTTCCGCTACGGCGTCATGCACCGCAACACTTTTGTTGATGCGCCGCATGTGCTTGATAGCACCTTTGCCGTTCCCGGCACGACCGTGCGCCTGGCCGGTCAGATCACCGGCACCGAGGGGTACATGGAAGCCGTGGCGACCGGTCTGCTCGCGGCACTCAACACCTATGCCGAGGCTATCGGTGCCGCGGGCGTCGAGTTGCCCCGCGTGGGCGCCCTGGGTGCGCTCGTGGGCTATGCGACCGATCCTGCCACCGTGGGCTATCAGCCCATGCATGTCAACTTTGGCCTGGTGCCGCCGCTCGAGGACGGTAAGCGCCGTAGCAAGCGCGACCGCTATCAGGCCTATGCGGACCGTGCGCTCGAGGCCCTCGATGCCTACTTGGCCACGCGTTCCGACTTGTTTGGAGGCGACCGGTCATAGCCTTTGACCTGTACGACACCGTCGACTCTTTTATCGCCTATATCGCACGCGTTGAGGGGCTTTCTCCCAACACGGTGACGGCCTATGGCTCGAGACTGGAGCGCTTTGCTGCCTGGTGCGAGCGCGAGGATATTGATGCTTTCGCTGCCGACGTGCGCACCATTCGTCGCTATCTTGCTGATCTTTCGCGTGAGCAGGTGGCTCCCCGAACGCTTGCGGCGCACCTGTCGGCTATCCGATCTCTCTATCGCTGGATGGCTGCCGAGGGGATTGTCGAGGGCGATGCGGTCTCGGCGATCGCGTCGCCCAAGCTGCCGCGTGACCTGCCGGGCGTCCTTACGACCCAGCAGGTCGAGGCGCTGTTCAAGACGCCTGATACCTCAACACCCGCGGGACTGCGCGATGCGGCGATGCTCGAGTTGCTCTATGCCTCGGGTGCCCGCATCTCAGAGCTTGCGGCGCTCAATGTGGAATCCATCTCATGGTCCGAGCGCACGCTGCGCCTGTGGGGCAAGGGGAGCAAGGAGCGTATCGTCCCTCTGTATCGTCGTGCGCTCGATGTGACGCGTCTCTATATTGAAGAGGGGAGGCCGGAGTTGCTCGCTCGGGCAAAGCGCCGCGACCTCGCTACCGGGCCGCATCCGCTGCTTATATCGGCGCGCGGCAATCGCATGAGCGCCGCGATGCTCCGGCGGCGGTTCCATACGCTGGCGACGCTCGCCGGCATTCCGGCTGACATCGCCCCGCATGCGATGCGCCATACCTTTGCGACCGACTTGCTCGAGGGCGGTGCGGACCTGCGCTCGGTTCAAGAGCTGCTAGGTCATGCGAGCCTGTCCACGACGCAGATCTACACGCATCTCACACCCGATCGGCTTAAACGTGCCGTGGCTCAAGCCCATCCCCGCGGCGAATAGTGGCTGGGACGTCCCGCGCCGCACTCAGGTGTGTGGTTTTGATTGCGGGTTGGCAGGAAGAGGCATTCCTGCTATCATTCATCGGGTTGCTTCACGGCAACATGTTTTTATCACGCACGCGCGGCTACTTCATACCGTGGTGCCCGGGCTTTGGTAGCACATGTCCGGGTTGGTTTTGGAGGATGACCCCGCGCGGAGGCAAACCACAGGAGGTTTAACATGGCTACCAAGATTAATATCCGCACCCTGCTCGAGGCCGGCTGCCACTTCGGTCACCAGACCCGTCGCTGGAACCCCAAGATGAAGCCGTTCATCTTCGGTGAGCGCAACGGCATCTACATCCTCGACCTCAAGCAGACCATCCTCGACGCCGACCAGGCCTACACCTTCGTCAAGAACGTCGCCAAGGGTGGCAACGTGCTGTTCGTCGGCACCAAGAAGCAGGCTCAGGAGGCTGTCAAGAACGCTGCTGAGCGCGCCAACATGCCTTACATCAACCAGCGTTGGCTCGGCGGTATGCTGACCAACTTCGTCACCATCCGCTCCCGCATCAACCGCATGGAGGAGCTCGAGGCCATGGTCGAGGACGGCCGCATGGCTGTTCTGCCCAAGAAGGAGCAGGCTGTTCTCGGCAAGGAGCTCACCAAGCTCCAGACCAACCTCGGTGGCGCCCGCGACATGAAGGGTCTGCCCCAGGCTCTCTTCGTCATCGACACCAAGCGCGAGGAGAACGCCATCAAGGAGGCTCAGCGCCTGAACATCCCCGTCGTCGCCCTGATCGACACCAACTCCGATCCCGACGAGGTCGAGTACGGCATCCCCTGCAACGATGACGCTATCTCCGCTGTCACCCTTATGTGCGAGCTCATGGCTGACGCCTGCCTCGCTGGCTCTGGTAAGGAGCAGGTCTCCGAGGCCGAGATGGCCGCTGAGCCCAAGGCCGAGTAAATCAGTCTTAGTTAATTCTTTTTCATCTCTTTGAAAGGAACCACAATGGCCCAGATTACCGCCGCTATGGTCAAGCAGCTCCGCGAGATGACCGACTCCCCGATGATGGAGTGCAAGAAGGCTCTCGTCGAGGCTGACGGCGACATGGACGCCGCTGTCGACATTCTGCGTAAGAACGGCCTTGCCAAGGCTGCCAAGAAGGCTGGCCGTGAGACCAACGAGGGCGCTGTCGCCGCGTTCGTCTCCGAGGATGGCAAGACCGGCGCTCTGCTCGAGCTCTCCTGCGAGACCGACTTCGTTGGCTCCAACGCCAAGTTCACCGGCTTTGCTTCCAAGGTCGCCGAGGTTGTCGCCACCACCGAGCCTGCTGACGTCGACGCTCTGCTCGAGAAGCCGATGGGCGAGGAGACCGTTTCCTCCGAGCTCACCGAGATGATTCACATCATGGGCGAGAACATGAAGATCTCCCGCTTCGCTGCCCGCAAGGCTGAGAACGGCGCGCTCGCTTCTTACATCCACATGGGTGGTAAGATCGGCGTCCTCGTCGAGTTCGCCTTCGAGAAGGCTGAGACCGCTCAGGCTGAATCCTTCAAGACCTTCGCTCACGACGTTGCCCTTCAGGTTGCCGCCGTCGCCCCGATCTGCGCTACCCGCGATCAGGTTCCGGCCGAGACCGTCGAGCACGAGAAGCAGATCTACATGGCTCAGGCTGCCGAGTCCGGTAAGCCCGAGGCTATCCAGGAGAAGATGGCTGTCGGCCGTCTGGAGAAGTTCTACAAGCAGTCCGTGCTCACCGAGCAGGAGTTCATCAAGGACAGCTCCCTCACCATCAAGAAGTACGCTGAGCAGGTCTCCAAGGAGCTCGGCGACACCATTACCGTCGTTGCCTTTGACCGTCTGGTCCGTGGCGAGTAAATAAGCTCTTGTAGCTGGTAATGAGCAGGCTGTGGGTTTTACTCACAGCCTGCTTTTTCATGGCTCTTCTTAGAGCCTTTGATAGAATGTTGAGAGTTCAATCTAAAGGAGGATCGCTTTGTCCGACATCCGATATAAACGCGTGCTTCTTAAGCTTTC
>JAXIZX010000099.1:0-1573 GCA_036303765.1 Collinsella sp.
CTCACAATGCGCTTGCCTTCGGGCTGCGTCCAATCAATCGTCACGTTGATGCCGCCAAAGGAGAGAACGCTGCCAGAGTCATCGCGCCACTTGTACTTGTCTTGCGCCTCCTGCTCGGTGTGACCGGCCGCCACATAAGCCTGCTGAAGCTCGTAGCTGTCGTTGCAATCGTCGCTGATTTGTAGCGAGTGCTCGAGCGCTGCGAGGAAGTCCGCGCCGGTCATGGTCCAGGTCTCCACGGTGTTGCCGTAGGGCGAGATGGCGATGACGTTGCCGGCGGTCACGTTGCCCGCCGCGATGCCGCCGCGGATGCCGCCAGCGTTTTCGATAGCGAAGTCCGCGCCCGTCAGGGCAAGATAGGAGCCGCAAATCACGTGGCCGATGGTCTGGGCCTTGGTGGTGTCGCCCTCCTTGCTGGGGCGGAAATCGGTGGTGCGCACCATTTCCCAACCATGCGTGCCTGCGGCGTCCTCGCCGTAGAAATAGTTGGTGGTGGATGTGCCGAGCACCTTGTTCGATTCGTTTTCAAAGTCCTCGTCGAGCGGCTTGATCTTGTTGCGGACGGCTTCAAGGCGGCTTTGGTAGTCGGAGCCCTTGTCGGGGTCTGCCAAAAGGTCGTTGACGTTCTTGGCGGTGTAGAGCTTCTCGTCGCTACCGTCTGCAGGGACCGTGACCGTGTCATCGTCGGTCGTCTCGGTGTCATTCGTGTTGTACTTGTACGGAATGGAAAGCAGCCCCACTTCGGCAAAGGCGCTGCCTGCCTCGACAACGTGGATCGTCTTGCCGTCGGCTCCCGTCACCTTCTCGTTAAGGTTGATGTGCTCGTGGCCTGCGATAAGGGCATCGACGCCACGGAGTCGCGTGGCAAAGGTCTTGGCGTCGAGCGTGTGCGCGATACACACAACAACATCGCAGCCCTCCTTGCGCAGCTGCTCTGCCTCGGTATTGATGGCGTTCGCGGCACTCGAGAAGCTGGTGCCCGCGACCAGGTCCGCGCGCAGCGAGGAACCTAGCGACTCATCCATGGCACCCACGACGCCGACCTTGATTTTGTAGTCGAATGTGGAGTGATCCTCGGTATCCTCCCAGGTGCGATCGAGCGTCTTCGTGATGCTCGAGCTCCATACGCCGCTCGTGGACTTCGCGTTCGCGCAGAGCATGGCGAAGGGCGTGCCGGTGGTGCTGTAGCCGGTCATGGTGCGGAGTTTGTCTGCGCCGTAGCTCCAGTCGTGGTTGCCCGGCGTGGTCGCGTCGTAGCCGTCTACATAGAAGGTGTCCATGAGCTCGGCGATGCTCTTGCCCTCGCTCATGGTGGCGAAGGACTGCCCGTGGAAGGTGTCGCCCGCATCGAGCAAAAGATCGGGGGCGCTGTTTTGGGCGCTATAGAGAACCGCCAGCCCATCAAAGCCCACAGTGCCGGTGCCCTTGCTTGCGTTGTAGCTGTACTTGTAGCTGCCGTGGATGTCGTTGGTGTGCATGACGGCCACGGAGCCGTCAATGGCGGCGGGCAGGTTCCCCGCGAAAGCGAGGCTTGGGATGCCTGCGAGCGCGCCGGCAAACAACGCGGCGGCTA
>JAXIZX010000100.1:0-3978 GCA_036303765.1 Collinsella sp.
GCATCAAGAAAAACGGATCCGGTTCGCTATAGTTTGTGCTCAACCACCACGCACGACCAGAAAGGAAGCCAACGATGTTTAGGCCCTTACGTCGAAAGAAACGCGCCATCACCGACGAGGAAGCGCGCAAACTGCTCGCCACCTGCAAGCGCGGCGTCTTTGCCGTCAACGGCGACGATGGCTACCCCTATGCCATTCCCGTCAACTACTTCTTTGACGCCGAGCACGACAAGATCTATTTCCATGGCGCCAAAGCCGGCCACAAGGTCGACGCACTCAAGCGCGATGACAAGGTCTGCTTTACCGTATACGGCAACGAGTGGTACCAGGACGGTGACTGGGCTCCCTACGTTATGAGCACCGTCGTCTTTGGCCGTTGTCGCCTGGCGAATGACACCCCCGCGTTTATCGAGGACAAAGTCCGCCAGCTCGCCCTTAAGTACTACCCTTCTGCCGAAGAAGTCGAAGAGGAAATCGCCAAGGACATCAAGGGCGTCCAGCTCTACGAGATTTCGATTGAGCATCTTTGCGGCAAGCAGATTCAAGAAAAGTAAGCCCCTCAGCAGGCCTCATCAATAACAATATGGCCCGGTTCCAACCCACCTTGGAACCGGGCCATATGCTTATGAAGCATCGGCGGCTATGTGCGCTAGCGCCTCAACGAGCTCCTGCGAGCTCACGGGTTTACTCAGGTGCGCGTCCATGCCCGCCTCACGCGAAAGCCTGCGGTCGTCGGCAAAGGCGTTGGCGCTCACGGCAACAATCGGCGTGGTCGCGGCATCCTCGCGATCGAGTGCTCGAATCCGACGCGTGGCCTCAAGGCCATCGATACCGGGCATCATGATGTCCATCAACACCGCGTCGTACTCGTACGGCGCGCTCGCGGCAAACATCTCGACGGCAGACTCGCCATCCTTAGCATGCGTCACGATGGCACCGGCACGGCTGAGCGTAAACTGCGCGATCTCGGCATTCAGATCGTTATCCTCTACGAGCAAAACGCGCAAGCCCTGGAGCGCATCGCCGTCTCCCGCATCCGCGGGAACTGCCTGAGGAATCTCGGAGCGGTCGCACTTCTCGAACGGCAGGCGAATGGTAAACGTCGTCCCCTGCCCCAAGACACTCGTAAAGCTCATGGTTCCGCCCATAAGCTCGACCAGCTGTTTTGCGATAGGCGCGCCCAGGCCAGTTCCCGACGAAGCGCCTTCCACCTGCTGCTCCTCGCGGCAAAACGGCTCGTAGAGGTGCTTTTGGAACTCCTCGCTCATGCCAATACCGTTGTCGGCGATCGTGTATTCATAGACGGGGACGCCATCCGCTGGCTCCACCTCGCGGCACACCAGGCGGACATAGCCGCCCTGGCGGTTGTACTTGACGGCATTGCCGGCAATATTGAGCAACAAACGCTTGAGGTGCGTCACGCTCACCCGCGCATAGGGATGATTAAGCGTCTGCTGGTCGGAGATAATTGTCACCAGACGCTCCTCGGCCTGGCGCTCCAGAATATCGCGCACTTCACAGTTGAGGGCCACCAAATTTATGGGCACGAGGTTCAGGTCGACCTGCCCGCTCTCCAGGCGACTCATATCGAGCGCCTCGTTGGCAAGGTCGAGCAGCAGTCCCGATGCCGTCCAGATTTTTGAGCGGCACTCAGTCTGCTTTTGCAGATCGTCCGCATTGGCATCGCCAACCTCGACCATGCCGCGAATGCCGTTGATGGGCGTGCGCAGATCGTGGCTCATGCGACGCAGAAACTCCGTCTTTGCCGAGTTGGCAGACGAGGCCTCACGCGCCGCCTTTGCCAGCTTGTCGCCATAGTCGCGCTCCTGCTGCAGCAAGTCCGTCAAACGTCGACGATCAGCGCGGCGACGCACCGTCACAACAACGGCTATAACACCGCCGTAGAGCACCAGCACGCCGGCGGCAACAGCCGCGGCGACCTCAAAGTAGCGCTGCGCCGAGGCATAGGTGTACACATAGAATTTGTGCGCTTTTCCAAATGTGCCCAAATACCACTCGCCGTCGGCGTTAACCAATCTGACCTTACCAGCCAGGCATCGATCCTTAATACCGTCGACAATAAAGACATCCGTCGCAGGCAGATCGAACACGCCCAATACGGTGGGTTCAACGGCATTGGTCGCAACGACCTTGCCGTCGCTTTCGATCACGATATTGCCGCTATCGATGGTTTCATAGCCATCAAGCAAGCTCTGCAGTTTGAGTGTATTGCTTGCAACCGCTTTCGCGCTCTGATGCCTTACCGCGATAACGATGCCCTCGCCATCCTGCCGAGTCACGCAGCCAATGTCTGCGACCGAATCATCCGCAAGCGTGATGCGGGCGGTATAGGACTTAAGCGGATGAGTTGCCACCTCCAGCACGGGTGATTCTTTGAGATACGTAGCGAGCGACCCGTAGTCCACATCGCCCGTCGAGGACTCGGACACCAAATTGCCCGATGCGTCCGTCACGATCAGCGCGCTCACGTTGAACTGGTCGGCGTATTGCTCCAGCATGGCGTTATCCACTGAACCGTCGCGCTCCATATCGCGGGCAGCCTCTCCGGCGATCTCCATAACGCGAATCAGGTTTTTGGTCGTATAGGCGCTGTTGAATGCATCGTAGGAAAGGCTCTGCGTCGCCACGTAATCGACAACGTCGGCAAAGCGCTGCTCGGCTTGGGCCGTCGTGTAACCGTAGCTCATCATGCCGACAACAACCGAGAGCACTATCCCCAGCAGAGCGACAAGGAGCCATGCCCCTGCCGAACGATTGCCCCGCTCCTGAGCAGCGTGGTCGGGCGCATCGATCATGACAGGCCCTCCATATTCAAAAATGGCGAAGGGTCATCGAAGTACTTTGACACCAGGCGTTCCATGGTGCCATCGGCAAGCATTTCTTGGTAGGCATGAGTGAGCTTGACGTCGATGCCACGCGTATCGTTGATATCGAAAGCGGTGCTCAAACCGACCTCTAGCAGCGGCTCATCCAAAATGCGATATGTCACACCATAGTCTTTTTCGTAGGTGAGGAACGAGGACTCATGCGCGGCGATAGCGTCGACCAGGCCCTCGACGAGCGCCGGGTTCAGGTATGAACCGTCCGAAAAGCTGTAGAGTTCCTTGATCTGCGGAACGTTTTCATTTATGCGATTGAGCAAAATGTCCTCGGGCTTGGTGGTGGACTGAACCGCCACGATCTTATCCTCAAGATCGGCAAGCGTGTAGATATCGCTCTGGGGATCGACCGCGACCACCTGGCGGCTCGCAAGGTACGGGCCGGCCCAACGATATTCGTTTTCGCGACCCGTCATACTAAAGCTGCCCATGACACAATCGAGTTCGCCGCTCGCCAGCAGCTCCTTCTTCTTTTCCCAGTCGATCAGCTGGTATTTTGGCTTGTAACCAATGCGAGCCAAAGCCTCGGTCAATATCTCGACATCCAGGCCAACGATATCGCCGTACTCGTCGGTATACACAAACGGTGGATAGAGGTCGCTTCCGACGTTGAGCGTCTTAAGGTCGTCGTCTTTGACTTGCGAGGCGTCCAGACCTTCTAATGCAGACGTCGAGGCTCCGTCATTCGACCCGGAGCAGCCAGCTATCGCTACGACAAAGACGCTCGCCACTGCAAGCGCAACAAACAACGAAATGGCAACCGAGCGACGGGATCTTTTCATCGAGCTGGTAGTGTCGAGAAAGTTGGTGTAGAGCCCCATCCGAAGCGAGTCGGCCCGGCGTACTGGAATCTGGAATACGGTTGATATCCTATGCCGCCTCGACCCTGTCCGCAAGCTCGAGGCCGGACTCGAGCATCTTCCTGGCCTCCGCCTCGAGCCGCGCCCAATCGACGGGACCGTCGATTCTCCGAGTGCGACCGTCATCGTAGAGCTCGTTCATCCTCACCTCCGAGAAGTACCTGGACTCCTGCCATATCTCGTCCTGCTCGCACATGACCGCGCCCGCGAGCCGCACC
>JAXIZX010000101.1:0-4027 GCA_036303765.1 Collinsella sp.
CCGGCCGACTTCTTTGCCGACAACGTGTTCTATAGGGCGTGATGGGATGACGGACTGTCGTTTCTCGCGTTTACTCACAAAACTGGAGATCCCGCTGTTGTTGGCGGTGCCGGCGGTGATGGCAGCGGCGTTGCTGGCGGGCGTTGAGCAGGCGGCGCTTGCCATGCTTGTCGTGGTGGCGCTGGTGCTTGCACTGTTCTTTGCGGGTTACGAGGCATCTCGTCCGGGTTTGCGCCAGATTATGCCCACGCTGGTGCTGGCGGCGCTGGCGGCGGCGGGGCGCATCCTTTTTGGGCCCAGTCCCGACTTTAAACCGGTGAGCGCCATCGCCATTATCGCGGGGGCGACGCTTGGTCGCCGCAATGGTTTTATGGTTGGCGCGCTGGCGGCGCTGACCAGCAATTTCTTTTTTGGGCAGGGCATGTGGACGCCATGGCAGATGTATGCCTGGGGCCTGGTTGGCTATGTTGGCGGTGCGCTGGCGCATGCCGGTGCGTTCGACCGTGCGGATGGAACCGTGCGCATGCCGGCGCTGATGGCGTACGGCTTTGCTTCGGGTCTGCTGTACGGCGTGGTGATCAACGCGTACGACATTATCGGTTTTGTACAACCGCTCACGTGGGCGGGCGTCGTGGCGCGTCTTGCCACGGCAGTGCCGTTCGATATCACACACGGCCTCGCGACCTGCGTGTTCTTGGCCGCCCTCTACAAGCCTTGGTGTCGACGGATCAACCGCGTTGTCGTGAAATACGGGCTGTAGGGCATTTCGCGTTCCCTCACGAACTTGCGGTGGAATAGTTCTCGTTTTTGGCTATTTGCTGCCCAAACAGGAACTATTCCACCGCAACTTATAGGGGGAGAGGGGCCACATAATCTGTTTTCCTCTGTCCCCCCAGGAATTACTTGGGGCTAGAGTTCTAGCGTGAGGGTGACGGGGCAGTGGTCGCTGCCGAAGATGTCGCCGCGGATGCCGGTGTCGCGTACGTTGTCGGCGATTGCGTCGCTTACCAGGAAGTAATCGATGCGCCAGCCGGCGTTGTTCTTGCGGGCATTAAAGCGGTAGCTCCACCAGCTGTAGACGCCCTCGACGTCGGGGTTTGCCGCGCGCCAGGTATCGGTAAACCCGGCGTTGAGCAGCTCGGTAAACTTGCCGCGTTCCTCGTCCGAAAAGCCGGCGTTGCCGCGGTTGGACTTGGGGTTCTTAAGGTCGATCTCCTCGTGCGCCACGTTAAAGTCGCCGCAAGTTACGACGGGCTTGTCGGTCTCGCGCTCGAGTCCCGTCAAAAAGCCGCGATAGGCATCATCCCAGGCCATGCGCACATCGATGCGCGCGAGCTCATTTTGGGCGTTGGGCGTATAGACGTCGACAAACCAAAACTTGTCGAACTCGAGCGCGCAGACGCGGCCCTCGGTTACGGCTTGGGCGACGAGTACGGCCGCCTCGCCCTCGCCGGCGCAGGGCAGCAGCGCGTCGGCGCGCAGCACGCGCAGCGGCTCCTGGCGGCTAAAGACCGCGGTGCCCGAGTAGCCCTTGCGCTCGGCGTAGCTCCAGGTTTGGTAATAACCGGGCAGGTCAATATCGACCTGGCCCCCTTGCAGCTTGGTCTCCTGCAGCGCCAGGATATCGACGTCGAGTTCTTGCGCGATCTGGATAAAGCTCGGGTCCTTTTTGAGCACGGCGCGCAGGCCGTTGACGTTCCACGAGGCGAAAGTGTAAGTCTGAGGCATGGTGTCCTTTCGACGGGGTTGGCAGGCTTAAGATTAACGCAACAAGGGCGGGGTGGGCTCCGCGCATGCTGACTCAAAGGCTGCATGCTGGGACGCCGCCCAACGCTGTCCGACTAACAAGGACGGAGGACTCATATGACGCAGGCAATATCGGACCCCAGGCAGGCCTCCGCCGCGCTGGCGGATCTGTTTGACACCCACAAGCGCGTGGTCTTCTTTGGCGGCGCTGGTGTTTCCACGGCAAGTGGCATTCCCGATTTCCGCAGCGTGGACGGCCTGTATCACCAGCAGTTTGCCTATCCGCCCGAGACCATGCTGTCGCATAGCTTTTACGAGGCGCATCCTGCGGAGTTCTTCGACTTTTACCGCACCAAGATGATCGCGCTTAACGTTAAACCCAACCGCTGCCACACCAAGCTGGCCGAGCTGGAGCGCGCCGGTAAGCTTGATGCCGTGGTGACGCAAAATATCGACGGCCTGCATCAGATGGCCGGCTCACAGCGAGTGTTTGAGCTGCACGGATCGGTCCATCGCAACATTTGCCAGTCGTGCGGCGCGGTCTATAGCGCCGAGTGGATTTGCTCGCGCGAGCACGAGGATGCCGCGGGCGTGCCTGCGTGCCCCGCGTGCGGTGGCCGCATCAAGCCCGATGTAGTGCTCTACGAAGAGCCGCTCGACGAGCATGTGTTGACCGGTGCCGTTGCCGCCATCGCCGCGGCCGATGCCCTCATTGTGGGCGGGACCTCGCTCGTGGTGTATCCGGCGGCGGGCCTTACGCGTTACTTTACCGGCGATACGCTGGCCATTTGCAATCTTGCTCCCACCGATCAGGATGCAAATGCCGACCTGCTGATTTCTTGCGACATCGCGGCCGCGTTTGCGTTCTAGCCCGCGCGCGCGGATACAATAGAAAGACTGAGTGCAAAGCGACCCCGCCGCCAGCTCCCCAAGCTCGGCGGCGTGGGCATTTTAGGAGGATGTTCATGGCGAACGACAGCAAGACATGGCGGTGCGGAAAGTACGAGCTCAGCTTTGACCGTCCGCGCATCATGGGCGTCCTCAACGTGACGCCCGATTCGTTTAGCGACGGCGGGGAGCACTTCGACCCCGATGCCGCCATCGAGTACGGCCTGGCGATGCTCGATGCCGGCGCCGACATCATCGACGTGGGCGGTGAGTCCACGCGCCCCGGCTTTACCCCGGTCAACCCCGACGAGGAGGCTCGCCGCGTGCTGCCCGTGGTGCGCGCGCTGGCCAAGGAGGGCGCCATCGTCTCGATCGACACGCGTCATGTGGCGGTTGCCAAGGCGGCCGTGCGCTGCGGCGCCTCGATCGTCAACGACGTGACCGGCTTCACCGATCCCAAGATGGTCGAGTTTGTTAAGACGAGCACCTGTGGCGTCATCGTGATGCATGCCGGCGAGGTCGCCGCGCCCACCCGCACGCACGCAACGGTGCAGCTCGATACCTCGGCAGCGGCGTTTGTTGCCGAGAAGGCGCGCGAGGCGGCTGCCGAGGCCGCGCGTGAGGCCGAGAAGCCGGCTCGCCGCCGTCGCGGCAAGCTGCTGGGTGAGCCCAAGGTTGAGGCCAAGCTTCCGGGCGGCGTGGTGCAGCCCTCGTTGCCGTTTGGCGAACCGGAGCCCACGTCCGAGCCCGCAACCGAGCTGGGGCAGGAGACGCCGGCCGCCGAGCAGGTTGCTGCCGCCGAGACCGTCGCGCCCGCGCCCGAGGCCGCGCCCGCAGCCACCGAGGTCGCATCGGAGTCCAATGACCACCTGGCCGCCATGATGCGCCGCAGCGCCCGCCGCGAGGAAGCCTACGTGCCCACCTCGCAGCTCCGCCGCTTCACCCTGCCCGATTCGGCGCCCATCATGCGCCGCGTCATGGGCTTTCTGTCTGACCAGGCCCGCACGCTCATCCATGCCGGCGTGTCGCGCGACCGCATCTGCATCGATCCTGGCCCGGGCTTTGGTAAGTCGGCTAACGAGGACATCGTCATCCAGCGCGAGACTGCCAAGATGGCTTCACTGGGCTATCCGCTCATGTGCGCCGTGTCGCGCAAGCGCTTTGTGGGCGCTATCTCGGGCGTGACCGAGGCCGCCGCGCGCGATGCCGCCACGTTTGGCGTGTGCCTGGGCGCCATCCAGGCCGGTGCCAACATCGTGCGCGTGCACGACGCCGCGGGTTTTGCGCAGTTCCTGAACGGCTACTGGGCGGTTGCCAAGCCGCAGCCGCGCCGCGCGTTTGTGGCCGTGGGCTCCAACCTGGGGCATCGCTGCGACAACATCCGCGCCGCACG
>JAXIZX010000102.1:0-6848 GCA_036303765.1 Collinsella sp.
AAAGCGAACAGAACTCCGCCGTGTCGGAAAAATCAAAGGGCGAAACGGGGCCGCCTACTGGGATGCCTGGGCAACACGCGACAAGGGCGAATTCGGACACAGCACCTATATGGTCACTGTCTACACCAAAGACGGAATTAAGGACAATGTTGACGATTTCGCGTCATCCAAACTCGGCATCCCCAAAACAACCAAACCCGCCAGCCCGGATGAAATTCTGTAGAGCCGCCCATTAACATACCGCTCAACAACCACAACAACATCGAGCTCGTTCCCCACCGCCACAAAGGCGCCTGTCCCCTTTGTGGCGGTTTTCGACAAAAAGAAGCCGCCCCATTAACAGAGGCGGCATCAAGCAAGTCTATTTATTAGCGTCCCTCAAGACCCAACGAGAACGTCGCGGTAGCCCCGGCCACACCTTTCCCTCGGGCGACCCTCGCGAAGCGCGTGAGCACGAGAGAAAGGTGTGGCCGGGGCGTACAGCAGAGTTACTCGGCAGCGGCCTTGAACTTGTTGTAGTTGATCAGGCAGCCGGCCTTGACGATGGCGCGCTCCTCAGCCGTCATATCGGCAATGTAGAGCTCAATCTGCTCGACCGCACCGTCGGCACGCACCACATAGGCGGCGATGTCCTTCAGGTCGCCATCGAGCGCGGCACGGATACCCGGCACAAAGACGTAGTCGCCCACCTCAAAGTTGGGCTCGGCCTCCATCTGGAAGGGCACCATGCCCCAGTTCATCACGTTGGAGCGATAGCGCTTGGTGGCGTACTCGTGGACGATGTTGGCCAGGCCGCCAATTACGCGCTGGCAGCTCGCAGCCTGCTCGCGGGCAGAACCGTCACCGGGCTTCTTGGCATAGAGCATGGAGCCGTACTCGGTCGCCTTGGCATCGGCAGTGACACCCGCGCCGGCCAGCGCCTCAAACACGCCCGCAAGCTCGACATCGAGCGCGGCTAGGTCGCCCGCGGCCTCGCCGGCCACGCGACGCTTCTCCACGGCGTCGACTTCCTTGGAGCGACCCACGTAGGCAGGGTCGCGGCGGCTGAGCGTAAACTCGGCCAGGCCCAGCGGGTTGGAGCGGAAGGAGCTCGTCTCGCCCGAGGGAATGAGCTCGTCGGTCGTGGTGACCGGGTCCATGATCTTGGAGCACACCTTGAGCAGGATATCGTCGCCGAGAGGCTCCATCGCGGGCCACGGCTTGATATTGGGACCCTCGACCAGCTCGTCGGCAGGCTCCGCCTTGCCAAAGCCCCAGTACACGCGCTTTTTGTACGGCGCGTCGTCAAAGGTGTACTCGCAGGCCTCGTCCCAAGTCTCCTCGGGCAGATCGGTCGCCGGCGTCAGGACGCCGCCGTTGGCAGCCGTCGCCGCAATGGAACGGGCGTCCATCAGGGCCACGGCGCTCAGCTGGCCATTACCCGGCTTGGAACCCTCGCGGTTGGGGAAGTTGCGCGTAGTGTGGCGGATGGACAGGCCGTTGTTGGCAGGCGTGTCGCCGGCGCCGAAGCACGGGCCGCAGAATGCCGTGCGCACGATCGCGCCGGCCTCCATAAGGTCGTAGCTGTAGCCGCGGCGTGTAAGCTCGAGTGCCACGGGCTGGCTCGTGGGGTAGACCGACAGCGAGAACTCGCCGCAGCCGGTGTTGGCGCCCTTGAGCACGCGGGCGGCCTGAACCACGGAGTCGTAGTTGCCGCCCGAGCAGCCGGCGATAACGCCCTGCTGCACGTGCAGCTTGCCATCGACGATCTTGTCGAGCAAACTAAAGTGCGTCTTGCCCTCGCCGATCTTGGCAGCCTCGAGCTCCACCTCGTGCAGGATGTCCTCGAGGTTCTCGTTGAGCTCGTCGATCTCAAAGCCGTTAGAAGGATGGAACGGCAGCGCGATCATGGGCTTGATGCTCGACAGGTCGACCTCGACGCAGCCGTCGTAGTAGGCAACATCGGCGGGCTTGAGCTCGCGGTAGTCGTCGCCGCGGCCGTGCATGGTCAGAAACGTGTGCGTGTCCTCGTCGGTGGCCCAGATGCTCGACAGGCAAGTGGTCTCGGTGGTCATGACGTCGACGCCGTTGCGGTAGTCGGTCGTCATGCTCGCGATGCCGGGGCCCACGAACTCCATGACCTTGTTCTTGACGTAGCCCTTGGCAAAGACGGCGCGGATGATGGCGAGTGCTACATCGTGCGGGCCGACGCCGGGGCGCGGGGCGCCCGTGAGGTAGATGGCAACGACGCCGGGATAGGCGACATCGTAGGTGTCGCGCAGCAGCTGCTTTGCCAGCTCGCCACCGCCCTCGCCCACGGCCATGGTGCCCAGGGCGCCATAGCGGGTGTGCGAGTCGGAGCCCAGGATCATCTTGCCGCAGCCGGCGAAGTTCTCACGCATAAAGGAGTGGATGACGGCGATGTGCGGCGGGACGAAAATGCCGCCGTGTTTTTTGGCCGCGGAAAGGCCAAAGACATGGTCGTCCTCGTTGATGGTGCCGCCCACGGCGCACAGCGAGTTGTGGCAGTTGGTGAGCACGTAAGGCAGCGGGAACTGCTCCATGCCCGAGGCGCGCGCCGTCTGGATGATGCCGACAAAGGTGATGTCGTGGCTCGCCATGGCATCGAAGCGAATCTTGAGCGCCTCGGGATCTCCGGACGTATTGTGTGCCTGGAGGATCGAATACGCGATGGTGCCACGCTTGGCGTCCTCGGGCGTCTGCGTAATACCACGCTCGGCAGCCTCGGCTGCAGGCACAACCTCGCTGCCGCCGCGCAGGTAGATGCCGTCCTCGTACAGCTTGACCATACTGTCTCCCACTCTGCCCAAAAATTTGAGCGCATAGCATACATTCGTTCAATATCGTGCCATAGAACGGTTGCAAGTGGGTTACGAATCTACACGTTCACTTTATCTCGGTAAAGTAAAGGATGAACCCGGCGAGGGCCGGCAGATTTGGTGCAAGAGTGTCCCTTTCGACTAGTCATTTAAGAACGTCCCCAATGACTACCAACGACTACCGCATCCGGAGCAAGGCAACGCCGCAGGTAGAGGACGGACAGCGAGCGACGTCCAGAGCGAACAAGTTGGCATGAAAAAGGCAAGGCATAGACCTTCTGGTCATGCCTTGCCTTTTGAATGACAAATTGTCGCTCTGGGCGGCGCGCAGCGTCGGCCCGTTACGCGGGTTGGTAAACCCGCGTAACTACAAATCCCCGCCGGCACCCAGCAGCTTGCGCATGACCTGTTCGGGGTTAACCGAGCCGTCGCGCGGGGCCAGGGCGGTGATCTTCTTCTGCATCTTGTACTCGTGCAGCTCGTCCTCGAGCTGGCGCACGCGGGCGCGGAGCTTTTCGTTCTCGCGCCCGCGCTCCTCGGCACGCTCCTTCATATCGAGGATGCGCACCACGCCGGCAAGGTTGATGCCCTCGTCGGTCAGCTGGTTGATGAGCTCCAGGCGCTCGATATCGGCACGCGAATACAGACGCGTGTTGCCGCCCGAGCGCTGGGGGTTCACCAGGCCCTTGGACTCGTAGACGCGCAGAGTCTGCGGATGCATGCCGGTCAACTCGGCCGCCACGCTGATCATGTACAGCGGTTTATTCCTATTGTCCTCGGCCATGCTACCTGACCCCTTTCCGTCTCGTTATCGTCCATCATAAGCCCGCGGGCGCGGGTGTGCGCCACGACCGCCCTAGTACGTCGCCTTGTAACGGTTGACCCTCTCGCGATAATCGCGCGTGTCGGCCTCGCGCAGCTTGGTCATGGCATCGCGCTCGTCATCGGATAGGTTCGTGGGGACCTGCACCTTGATCTCGACGAGCAGCGCGCCTGTGCGGCCACGGTGCTTAACGTCGGGCGCCCCCATTTCCTTAAAGCGGAACTTCTTGCCCGTCTGGGTACCCGCGGGCACCTTCAGACGAACCGTCGCACCGCCGGGCGTCGGCACGTCCACCGTGCAGCCGAGCGCCGCCTCATAGACCGAGACCGGTACCTCCATGGTCACGTCGGCACCTTTACGCTTAAACAGCGGATGCTCCTCCACGTGCGTGGTCACGACCAGGTCGCCGCGCTCGCCGCCGGCAACGCCATACTCGCCGCGACGCTTGTAGCGCAGCTTGCCACCGTCGACCGCGCCCGCAGGGACCGAGACCGTAATGGTCTGCTGCTCGCCCGTCGAGGGAATGCGATAGGTGACCTTGTGCGTCACACCGCGAAACGCGTCCTCGGCCGTCACATCGACGGTCAGCGACAGGTCGCCGCCCTTGCGAGCGCGGCTGCGGCCAGCGCCGGCACCGGCAGCGCCCGCAGCCCCGGCAAAGACCGAGCCCCAATCGCTGCCCCAGGCGCCGTTGCCGCTAAAGATGCTGTCGAAGATGTCGCCCCAGCCGCTGGCACCCGCGCCGGCACCGTAGCCGCCGCCATACGCGCCGCCCGCGCCCGGCATGCCGCCAAACATGAGCATCTGGTCGTACTCTTTGCGCTTCTTCTCGTCCGAAAGCGTCTCGTAGGCCTCGCTGATCTCCTTGAACTTAGCCTCGTCGCCGCCGGCATCGGGGTGATATTTTTGCGCGAGCTTACGAAACGCGCTCTTGATCTCTTTGTCGGAGGCGCTCTTGGATACGCCCAGGATGTCATAGAAGGTTTTGCCTGCAGCCATCGTAGCTCCTCTCCTGTTTCATCCGCCGCCCAGCGGGCGGCGGCTCATGCTTTCATATGGCACTAGGCCAGAAAGGGCCCCGGGTGTTGCCCCGGGGCCCTTCTCAATTACTCCTCGGTGCTCTCGGCCGTATCGGCCGCAGCATCCTCGGGCGCCGCTTCGGGCTCCGGTGCGGGGCGCTTCTCGCCACCGTAGGTCACCGTCACCATGGCGGAACGCAGGATGCGATCCGCCATGCGGTAGCCCTTCTGGTACACGTCGTTGACGGTCTCGTCGTACTGCGATGCGTCCTCGACGCGGCCCACAGCCTGGTGCTCGAGCGGATCGAACGCCTCGCCCTTGGGGTCGATGGGCTCAACGCCCTCGTGCGCAAACACATCAAGCAGCTTGGCATGAACCGCATCGACGCCGTCGACGAACTGCTTAAAGTCGTCGGAAAGCTCTTGGCTGCGGGCATGGTCGATCGCGCGCTCGATATCGTCGATCACCGGCAACAGCGCGGTGACGAGCTTCTCGGTCGCGCGCTCGCGCTCGGCGATGCGCTCGTTGGCGGTGCGGCGACGGAAGTTCTCCCAGTCGGCCTGTAGACGGGCGGTGCGCTCGGTGGCGTCCTTTGCCTTATCCTCGGCGGCCTTCTGAGCCTCTGCCGCAGCATCGAGCTCGTTACGCACGTCGGCAAGCTCCTTTTGGGCCTGCTCGAACTTGAGCTTAAAGTCGTTGTCGGCGGCTTCCTCACCGGCGCGGATAGCAGCTTCCACCATCTCGTCCTCGGTCATCGTCGCCTCCTTGTTGGAATCCTCTACCTGGTTCTCGGCAGCCTCGGCGGCCGGGGCCTCGTTGGCCTCGGTATCGTCGACGGCCTCTACGGGAATCTTCACGTCCTTCTCCTCAGAGTCAACGGGGGCGGCGCCAGCGGCAGCCGCCTCCGTGCGAGCTTTACGGGCGGACATGATTACTTGTCCTCGTCGTCCACAACCTCGTAGTCGGCGTCGACAACGTCATCGTCGGCAGGCTGGGCACCGGCGGCACCGTCGGTCTGCTGCTGAGCGTCGGCGTAGACAACCTGAGCCAGCTCGTAGGCCACAGACTGCAGGGACTCGCCGGCGGCCTTGATGGCCTCGACATCAGAGCCCTCGAGCGCCTTCTTGGCGTCGGCGATAGCGGCCTCGGCCTTGGACTTCACGTCGGCGGAAACCTTGTCGCCCAGCTCGTTGAGGGTCTGCTCGGTGGAGTAGCACAGGCTGTCGGTCTGGTTGCGGACCTCGACCTCTTCCTTCTGCTTCTTGTCCTCCTCGGCATGAGCCTCGGCGTCCTTGACCATACGATCGACTTCGTCGTCGGACAGAGCAGTGGAGCCGGAGATGGTGATCTGCTGCTCCTTGCCGGTGCCCTTGTCCTTAGCGGAGACCTTGACGATACCGTTGGCGTCGATGTCGAAGGTGACCTCGATCTGCGGCACGCCGCGGCGGGCAGCCGGGATACCGGTCAGCTGGAACTTACCGAGCGACTTGTTGTCGCGGGCAAGCTCGCGCTCGCCCTGGAGCACGTTGATCTCGACGCTGGTCTGGTTGTCGGCAGCGGTGGAGTAGACCTCGGTCTTGGAGGTCGGGATCGTGGTATTGCGGTCGATCATCTTGGTCATGATGCCGCCCATGGTCTCGACGCCCAGCGACAGCGGGGTAACGTCGAGCAGCAGGATGCCCTCGACGTCGCCGGTGAGCACGCCGCCCTGGACGGCAGCGCCGTCGGCAACGACCTCGTCGGGGTTCACGGACATGTTGGGCTGCTTGCCGGTCATGGTCTTGACGAGCTCCTGGACGGCGGGCATACGGGTGGAGCCGCCGACGAGGATGACCTCGGTCAGATCGGAGAGCTTAAGCTTGGCGTCGCGCAGGGCGTTGGTGACAGGCTGCTTGCAGCGCTCGAGCAGGTCGCGGGTGATCTTCTCGAACTCGGCGCGGGTCAGCGTGTAGTTGAGGTGCAGCGGGCCGGACTGGTTCATGGTGATGAACGGCAGGTTGATGGTGGTCTGCTGAGCGGCGGAGAGCTCCTTCTTGGCGTTCTCGGCGGCCTCCTTCAGACGCTGCAGGGCCATGGGGTCCTGACGCAGGTCGACACCGTTCTCCTGCTGGAACTTATCGGCCATCCAATCGATGACGCGCTGATCCCAGTCGTCGCCGCCCAGGTGGTTGTCGCCCGAGGTGGAC
>JAXIZX010000103.1:0-2019 GCA_036303765.1 Collinsella sp.
CCGCACTTGGGAACGGATGGGCTCCGGTGGGCTCCGCGGTCCTCAAAACCGTTGCGAGGCGTGCAAAACGTCTTGGATGTGTTCGATTCACATACGTTCCCGCCATACGCTACCAGCGCTTTTGTGCTCGCGGTCTTGCTGCGTGCCGCAAAGGCGCTGTTTTGTTTTTGCACGAGCTTTTCATAGCGCTGCTATTTCGGTGGCTGTATTTAGCTTCGTGCACCGGGTTTCGAGCATGCCGATGGAGGTGTTTTGCCGTATGACTACCGTAAGACGTGCCGATCTTTCTTGTGTCGTCCAAGCGGGTGGGCTGTCCTCGCGCATGGGCTGTGATAAGGCTCGCATGGCGTTTTGCGGCGAGCCGCTCATCGAACGCGTGCTGGGTCGGCTGGCGCCAGTTGCCGGCGAGTTGGTCGTGACGACTTCGCGTCCCAGCGAGCTTGCCTACCTTGAGGAGCGCGCGTTTGGCGGCCTGGTGCCGCGAATAGTGTCGGACCTTGAGGGGCCGGCGGGCGCCATGCGCGGCATCGCGAGTTCGCTGACTGCGGCCCGGCTGCCTCTCGTTGCTATCGTCGCCTGTGATATGCCGTTTGTCTCTTCGGAACTAATCGGTGCCCTTGCTGGCTGTGTTGAGGCCGAGGCGCTCGACGTGTGCGTGCCGCGCGAGGAGCGGGGAATTGAGCCGCTTTGCGCCGTCTGGCGCCGTGACGCGTGTGCGCCGGTTGCCCAAGAGCTGCTCTCCTGCGACCGACAGCGCATTCGCTGCCTGATCAATCGCGTTCAGGCCGGTTATATGGATGAGCCGCAGATCGTTAAGGCCGCGGACTCGACGCTCTGCTTCGAGAACGTCAATACGCCCGAGGAGTTTGCGGCGGCCGAGTTGCTCGCCTAGATCTGCACACATCAATGACGGGAGATGCCGTGTCACATGATATTTGCCCCGATACTGGGGAACCTTGCACTTGCGATGGGTCCGAGCCTTGCACCTGCGGCTGTGGCAGCTGTGGACATACGGCCGAGGAAGAGGCAGCGGCGGCTGCGTATCGCGAGTCGCACCGCGAGGCCTCGTTTGGCGATGCCTCTGATCACGAGCGCAAGATCATCGTGTCGTTCGACAACACTTTCGATGTGATGGAATGCGAGCAGCTGTGCCTTGCCGCCGGCGTGCCCGGGCGCATCATGCCACTGCCCGGCTCCATCACCGCCGGCTGCGGCCTGTGCTGGGCCATGCCGTTCTCGGGCGATGCCCTCGCCGCCTTCCGCGCCGCCACCGAAGGCCGCATAACCCCCGCCGACTACCATCAGCTCGTCCTCTAACCACCACACCACCACAAAGGTGCCTGTCCCCAATGTGGCGGTTTGGAACACGTGGACGAAACAGCTTCGAAACACGCGATTTGCACGTTAGGTGCTCAAAAACGCTTCTACCTGCATCGTAATCAAAACGAAACATCTGCTCGTCGGCTTATGCGAAACTTTGCTGCAACAGTGCGATATTATCCATACTCGATAATGCTCGCGGCGCATGGGGCGCCTCGAACGACACTTTTCTTTTCCATCAATTGGAGGAAGCATGAGCTACACGCAGATAGTTCTCGACGAGCTCAAGGCCCGCTATCCCGAGCAGCCTGAGTTCATCCAGGCCGCGACCGAGATTCTCGGCACCATCCAGCCGGCGCTCGACGCCCATCCCGAGTACGAGGAGGCCGCCCTGCTTGAGCGCCTCGTCGAGCCCGAGCGCATCGTCATGTTCCGTGTTCCCTGGGTCGACGACCAGGGCAAGGTTCAGGTCAACCGCGGCTACCGCGTCGAGTTCAACTCTGCCATTGGACCCTACAAGGGCGGCCTGCGCTTTAACCCGACGGTCACCCTGGGCATGCTCAAGTTCCTGGGCCTGGAGCAGATCCTCAAGAACAGCCTGACCACCCTTCCCATGGGCGGCGGCAAGGGCGGTTCCGACTTTGACCCCAAGGGCAAGTCCAACAACGAGATCATGCACTTCTGCCAGTCCTTCATGAC
>JAXIZX010000104.1:0-5504 GCA_036303765.1 Collinsella sp.
GACGCCAGTCACATCCCCTACTCCCACTCCTGCTCGTAGATGTTGAGCGACTTTACGTAGCGCCCCTGGGCGCCCATGATGTCGCGGACCAGGCGCAAGAAGAAACTGATGCACGAGGTGTCAAAGCCATCCTGCAGGTCCTCCGGATGCACCGCACCCGGCCCATCGACTGCCGTGTCACTCAGGCGCGCGATGTCGTACAGATAGAGCTGTCCCGCCGTCAGCCAGACATCGTCGACGCAGGCGAGGCGCACCGCAATCGCTCCGTCGCTCCAATGCTCCTTTTGCACGATATGCGGGTCGTAGACATCAAAGCGACGGTCGGCGCGCGTGTCCTTCAGCGCGACCATACCAGTCGCAGGATCCTTGTCCAAAATGCCAAAGCGCGAGAAATACTGCGTGTCGCGTACCTGCTCGAGCCGCTTGAGCGCGGCAGGCGAAAGCGATGTCGGCGGCTCTTCAACATACAGCTCGAGCAGCGTCTTGCCATGGCGATAGGGGCGCTCGAAGAGCAGCCAATCGGTAAATGCCATGTTGTAGGCCATGATTTCGTTTTGCGAAGGCTCGGTGCAATAGCTGAGCCACGGGTCGACAATGATCTCGAACTGTTCGCGCGCCGGCTCCAAAAACTGGAACTTCCGCAGCATCCAAAAATGGGCCATGTCGGCAATATCGTTGCCGACGGCTTCGGCTAGCTGCGCTCGGTCTAAAACGTGGTCAGTCACGGCATCCTCCTCAAACTGATGAACCTCAATTTGAGCTTACGAGGAGGGTGGGCAGCCACTGTCAGCACGGACAAAATAGGCCTCCGGCTGCAAACCAACTGCCGACCAAACACTTGACGGGATGCTTGACCGAAAATGCGCACCGCAACAAAATCGCAGGTAAACATAGACAGCCAGCCCGTCCTTTTGAGCCAGATACCCACAGCCACCACAGAAACAACAGGTGACCACAGCCCAAGAAGTCGACAAATGAACACCCGTACGTCGACAAACGAGCAAATCGCTCGCAAAGAGTGTCCCCAACGACTAGACAAAAAATGACTAGTCATTGGGGACGTTCTTAAATGACTACTTTACAGCTCCAGCGCGTCGGCGACTTCGGCTGAGCAGGCCAGGGCGTCGGCCATGGCGCTCACCACGAGCGAGCTGCCGTTGCGAGCGTCACCGGCAACATACACCGGCGCGGCATCCGCGGCGACGCCCTCGCCACGCGCCGCAAGATGCGAGCCCTCGGCGGCCATCACAGGCAGCGGACGACCAGCGGTGGCAACGGGCACGCCAACGGCGTCGAACACACTGTGCTCCGGGCCCGTGAAGCCGCAGGCGATGAGCACCAGCTGCGTCGGCACCTCGTGCTCGGAGCCCGCGATGCGCTCGGGCTTTCCCGCCGACCAGTCCAGATCGACCACGCGCAGGCCCGCGGCAGCGCCCTTCTTATCCAGCAGCACCTCGAGCGTATCCACGCCCCAAGCGCGCATCTCGCCGCCCATGGCAGCGATGGCCTCCTGCTGGCCGTAATCGGTCTTCTTCACGTTGGGCCACTGCGGCCAGGGGTTGCTCGCCGCGCGCGCATCAGGCGCCGCCGGCAAGAACTCAAACTGGCGCACGCTGCGCGCACCCTGACGTACCGCGGTGCCCACGCAGTCGTTACCGGTATCGCCGCCGCCAATGACCACGACGTCCAGGCCGCATGCATCGACGACAGGCTCGCCGCCATCGAGTATCGAGACGGTCGAGGCCGTCAGGTAGTCCACGGCATACACCACGCCGGGTGCGTCAATATTCTCAGCAGCCAGTCCACGCGGGGCGCGAGCACCGGCAGCCACCACGACGGCGTCAAAGCCATTGAGCTTGGCCGCCACCGCAGGGTTCGTAACGTCAGCGCCCAGCTCAAAGACGATACCCAGCTCGCGCATAAGTGCCACGCGACGCTCGACAACGGACTTCTCGAGCTTCATGTTGGGAATGCCGTACATGAGCAGGCCGCCCGGGCGGTCGTCACGCTCAAACACCGTCACGCGGGCACCGCGACGCGCAAGCTCCCATGCTGCCACCAGGCCAGCCGGGCCGGAACCCACCACGGCAACCGTGGGCGCGCCCTCCCCTGCCGGCTCAAAGCGGCGCGGACCGCCATTTGCCCACTCATGGTCGCTGATCGCACGCTCGTTGTCATGGATCGTCGTGGGTTGGCCATCGACCGAACCCAGGTTGCACGCGGCCTCGCACAACGCCGGGCACACGCGACTCGTAAACTCGGGCATGGGCGAGGTGAGCGACAGGCGCTCGGCAGCCTCATCCCAGCGGCCGCGGTACACCAGCTCGTTCCACTCGGGAATCAGGTTGTGCAGCGGGCAGCCGCTCGGGCGTGCCTTGCCAAAGCTCGCGCCCATCTGACAAAACGCCACACCGCACATCATGCAGCGGCTCGCCTGGGCACGGCGCGCATCGTCGTCGAGCTCCACGTACAGCGGATCGAAATCGCGGCTGCGCTCCTCCACGGGGCGCAGCTCGTGGGTCACGCGATCGATATCAAGAAAAGCACCGGGCTTACCCATGGCACTTACGCCTCCTTCTTGGTCGAAGCAACAGAGCTGGCGGTGGCGAGCGCAGCGCCAGCGACACCACCCGCCACATCAAAGCGAGCGACATCGGCGGCATCGGCGCGACCGGTCACAATGTCAAACGCCAGCTCCTCGGCCTGCGCATGCGTCTTGCCGACGGCCTCGGCGGCGGCGACAATCGCCAGCACGCGCTCGTACTCGGTTGGAATGACCTTCACAAAGTGCTTGCTCATCGTCTCAAAGCTGTAGAGCAGCTTAATACCGCGCGGGCTCTGCGTCGCGTCCACGTGCTCCTGGATGAGCGCACGAATCTGCGCAAGCTCGCCGGCCGTCGGGGCCTTGAGCTCAACGCTCTCGTGGTTCACACGGGCATCGAGGGTGCCGTACTGGTCAAAGACGTAAGCCACGCCGCCCGTCATGCCGGCGGCGAAGTTCTGCCCGACCTCGCCCAGGATGAGCGCCAGACCTCCCGTCATGTACTCGCAGCCATGGTTGCCGCAGCCCTCGACCACCACCGTGGCACCGGAGTTGCGTACGCCAAAGCGCTGGCCGGCCAGGCCGTTAATGAAGCCGCGGCCACTCGTAGCGCCAAAGAACGCAACGTTGCCCACGATGATGTTCTCGTCGAACTTGTAGGTCGCATGCGGGTTGGGGCGCACCGACACCTCGCCGCCCGAAAGGCCCTTGCCAAAGTAGTCGTTGGCGTCGCCGCACACGTTGAGCGTAATGCCGCGCGGCAGGAAGGCGCCAAAGCTCTGACCGGCCGAACCATCGCAATCGATGGTGATGGAGCCGGCGGGCAGGCCCTCGGGATGCGCCTTGGTCACCGCGTTGCCCAAGATGGTGCCCACGCAGCGGTTGACGTTGGCGATATCGGCGCGGAAGCGAATCGGACGCAGGTGCGCACGGGCATCGGCCGTATAGGGCACAAACAACGTGGAGTCGAGCGTCTTTTCGAGCTCGCCGTCCGCAGCCATCTGGGGCAGGAAGTGACGGCCGTCGGCACCCGGGATGTGGGCACCGAACTCACAGGTCGCGCTCGCCAGCACGGGCGACAGATCCAGCAGGTTAGCCTTGCGGTTGCCCGGGACCTCAATCTGGCGCAAGTACTCGGGATGGCCGACCATCTCGTCGACGGTGCGGAAGCCCAGGCTCGCCATGACCTCGCGCAGTTGCTCGGCAACAAAGAGCATAAAGTGCTCAACGTGCTCGGGCTTGCCGCGGAAGCCGCGACGCAGGCGGCAGTTTTGCGTAGCGATGCCGGCGGGGCAGGTATCCTGCTGGCAGTCGCGCTGCATGAGGCAGCCCATCGAGATGAGCGGCATGGTCGCAAAGCCAAACTCCTCGGCACCCAGCAGGCAGGCGACGGCAACATCGGTGCCGTCCATGAGCTTGCCGTCGGCCTCGAGCACCACGCGCGAGCGCAGGCCGTTTTGCAGCAGCGTCTGCTGGGCCTCGGCAAGACCGAGCTCCAGCGGCAGACCGGCGTGCCAAATGGAATCGCGAGCAGCGGCACCCGAGCCGCCGTTGTGGCCGCTGATCAAAATCTTGTCGGCAGCGCCCTTGGCAACACCAGTGGCGATGGTGCCGACGCCGGCCTCGCTGACCAGCTTGACCGACACGCGTGCGCCGGGGTTGGCGTTCTTAAGATCGAAGATAAGCTCCGCCAGGTCCTCGATGGAGTAGATGTCGTGGTGCGGCGGAGGCGAGATCAGGCCGATGCCGGGCGTGGACTGACGGACCTCGGCAATCCAGGGGTAGACCTTCTTGCCGGGCAGGTGACCGCCCTCGCCGGGCTTGGCGCCCTGGGCCATCTTGATCTGGATCTCGAAGGCGCTGCACAGGTAGCGGCTCGTCACGCCAAAGCGCGCGCTTGCTACCTGCTTGATGGCGGAGTTCTTGGAGTCGCCGTTGGCCAGCGGGGTCTCGCGACGCGGATCCTCACCGCCCTCGCCGGAGTTGGAACGGCCGTGCAGGCGATTCATAGCGATGGCCATGCACTCGTGTGCCTCTTTGCTGATGGAGCCGTACGACATGGCGCCGGTGTTAAAGCGGCGGACGATGTTGAGCGCGGGCTCGACCTCGTCGAGCGAAACCGGCGTGCAGCCGCTGGCATTAAAGTCGAGCAAGTCGCGCAGGCGCACGGCACGGCCGGTGCGGTGCAGGCGGGCGCTGTACTCCTTAAAGGTGTCGTAGCTGTCCTCACGGCAGGCGGTCTGCAGCAAGTAGACGCTCTGAGGGTCGATCAGGTGATCCTCGCCACCGAGTGGGCGCCACTTGGTCAGACCCAGTGTGGGCAGCTGATCGGGAGCCGGGCTCTTAAGGATGGCGAGCGCGGCGTCGTAGCGCTCGTTTTGCTCGCGCTCGACGTCCTCGACACCCATACCGCCCACACGGCTCACCGTACCGGCAAAGTACGCGTTGACGAACTCCGGCGTAAAGCCCACGGCCTCGAAGATCTGCGCGGAGTGGTAGCTCTGCACCGTAGAGATGCCCATCTTGGACATGATGGAAACGATGCCGGCGGTCGCAGCCTTGTTGTAGTTAGCGATGCCCTGCTCGGCTGTCACGTCCAGATCGCCGTGCACCGCCAAGTCGCGAATGCACGCGTGCGCGTTGTACGGATAGATGCCGCTCGCGGAGTAGCCCACCAGCGCCGCAAAGTCGTGCGGGGACACGGCGTCGCCGCACTCCACCACGATGTCGGCAAAGGTGCGCACGCCGGCGCGGATCAGGTGGTTGTGCACGCAACCCACGGCAAGCAGCGACGGCACGGGCACCTCGCCCGCTCCGGCGCGATCGCTCAGCACCACGATGTTCACGCCATCGCGAACCGCAGCCTCGACGTCTTCGGCAAGCTGCTTGAGCGCAGCCTGCAGCGCGCCCTCGCCGGCATCGCGGCGGTAGACGGCACGGAAACGACGGGTCTTAAAGCCCA
>JAXIZX010000105.1:0-2493 GCA_036303765.1 Collinsella sp.
CTCAGCACCACGATGTTCACGCCATCGCGAACCGCAGCCTCGACGTCTTCGGCAAGCTGCTTGAGCGCAGCCTGCAGCGCGCCCTCGCCGGCATCGCGGCGGTAGACGGCACGGAAACGACGGGTCTTAAAGCCCACGCGGTCGATGGCGCAGATGCGGTCGAACTCCTCCTCGTTGAGCAACGGGCGCTCCAAGCGAACCAGCTGGCAGGCCGTGCGGGAATCCTCGAGCAGGTTGCCGTGGTTGCCCAGGTAGAGCGTGGTCGAAGTTACCATATGCTCGCGAAGGGCATCGATCGGAGGATTCGTGACCTGAGCGAACAGCTGATAGAAGTAGTCAAAGAACGACCGCGTCTTCTTGGACAGGCAGGCCAGCGGCGCATCGATACCCATCGAGGCGAGCGGGGCCTTGCCCTGCTGGGCCATGGGGCGCACGACCTCGTCAACATCATCCCAGTGATACCCGAGCTTAGCCATGCGCACGGCGGCGGGCACCTCGGCGTCCTCGGCGGGCGTTGCCGCAACGGGCTCATCAAGCGCGTCGACGGCCAGCGTCTCCTCGGCAATCCAGTCGCGGTAGGGCTTCTCCTTGGCATAGCGGGCGCGCAGCTCGTCGTTGTAGATCACGCGGCCGCGGGCAAAATCGACCTCGAGCATCTGGCCCGGTCCCAGGCAGCCGCTCGTCAGGATGTTCTCGGGGCGTACCTCGATGGTGCCCACTTCGCTTGCCAGCATAAAGCGGCCATCGCGCGTCACGTAGTAGCGGGCGGGGCGCAAGCCGTTGCGGTCGAGGGCGGCGCCCAGCGTGCGACCGTCGGTAAAGGCGATGGCCGCCGGGCCGTCCCAGGGCTCCATGAGCATGGACTGGTAGGCGTCGTAGGCGCGGCGCTCCTCGCTCAGACTGTCGTTGTGGTCCCACGGTTCGGGCAACAGCATGGATGCGGCACGCGTGAGCGGGCGACCGTTCATGACCAAAAACTCGAGCACATTGTCCAGAATTGCAGAGTCGGAGCCCTCGCGGTTGATGATCGGCATCACGCGCTCAAGATCATGCTGCAGCACGGGGCTGTACAGGTTGGGCTCGCGGGCACGAATCCAGTTGACGTTGCCCTTGAGGGTGTTAATCTCGCCGTTGTGAATGATAAAACGGTTGGGGTGCGCACGCTCCCAGCTGGGCGTGGTGTTGGTGGAGTAGCGCGAATGGACGAGCGCCACGGCCGTCTTGACGGCGGCGTCGTTGAGATCGATGAAGAAGCGACGCATCTGCGTGGCGACCAGCATGCCCTTGTACACGATAGTGCGCGAGCTCATGGAGCACACGTAGAAGATCTTGTCGCGCAGGGCGAACTCGGCGTCGGCCTTCTTTTCGATGGTGCGGCGGCACACATACAGACGGCGCTCGAAGGCGTCGCCCGCCGGCGTGTCGTCCGGACGGCCCAGAAAGGCCTGCAGGATAGTGGGCATGCAGGCGCGGGCCGTCTCACCCAGGTCGTGCGGGTCGACCGGCACCTCGCGCCAAAAGAGCAGCGGCACGCCGGCCTCGGCGCAGCCCTCCTCAAACACGCGACGGGCATCCTCTACGCCCTTGTCGTCCTGCGGGAAGAACAGCATGGCCACGCCATAGTCGCCCTCTGCCGGCAGAATCTGGCCGCACTTTTGAGCCTCTTTACGGAAAAAGTGATGCGGAACCTGGAACAGGATGCCAGCGCCGTCGCCGGTGTTCTTCTCGAGTCCCGTGCCGCCGCGGTGCTCCAAGTTGACCAGAATGGACAGCGCATCGTCCAGGATCTGGTGATGGCGCTCACCGTTGATATCGGCAAGCGCGCCGATGCCACATGCATCGTGGTCGAATTCGGGGCGATAAAGGCCCTGCTGCTGAGCGGAATCTGCCTGCATCGCGATCCTCCCCTAGATATTTAGACAGTCAGTTGAATAGGCATACTAGGAGCATCGCCGGCCCGTTGTGTTTCCCACCCGTTTCGAAACAATCGCGTAACGCGCGCCCTGCGAGTGGACACCGCCGAGCTCAAGGGCGGCAGCAAGGGCCCCCAAGTTCGGCCTGTAAGCTCGCCGCTTCAAACATCTCAATCTGTAACAGGAAGACCCAATTACGACGACTAACTGTTACAGATTAAGATGTTTTTGAGAGACGGATCCGAATGTCTCAATCTGTAACACAAAGGGCCGGTTTTGGCGGTCAGCTGTTACAGATCGAGATTTTCCATAGGACCATTTCTTCCTGTCTCGATCTGTAACACCTAGGCCCAATTTCCATCCTTAGTTGTTACGGATCAAGACATTTCGGCAATCCCCTTTCACCGTCCCATTCAAATACAACAATTTTGTTAGTCTTGGTTAACTTTTTAGCATAAAACGGGTATCCTTTGCGGCGTCAAGCAAACGGCACGCAGGAGCTCACCATGCTCAACCATCTCAAACATCATTTTGGCTCCCGACGCACCGGTGGTCACGGAGGCCTAGACATTGCGCGGCA
>JAXIZX010000106.1:0-3709 GCA_036303765.1 Collinsella sp.
GGCCGCGAGGGCTACATCCTCCTGGGCGACTTCTCCGACTACTTCGCGCGCATAGCGCACCAACCCGTCAAAGACCAGGTGGCCTCCGCGCTGCTAGATCCGCGCGTGGTCGCCTTGGAGCACCGCCTGATAGAGGCGCAGGGCGATGTGGGCCTGGGGCTTGGCAGCGAGCCGAACCAGATATGCGCCGTGGCCCACCCCAACCGCATCGACCACTACGTAACCGAGATGCTGCGCCCCGAGGCCTACGGTCGATATATGGACGACTTCTACCTGATACACGAGTCCAAGGACTACCTGCAGGTGTGCCTGCTGCTGATAGGGCGCAAATGCGCCGAGCTGGGCATCGAGCTGAACCCGCGCAAGACCCGCGTGGTGAAGCTCACGCGCGGGTTCACGTGGCTGAAGAAGCGCATCTTCTACACGGACACGGGCCGCATAGTCGTGAAGCCGTGCCGAGACTCCATAACGCGGGAGCGCCGCAAGCTCAAGAAGATGGCCCGCATGGTCGCCGATGGCATCATGACCCCCGAGCAGGTGGAGCAGAGCTACCAGAGCTGGCGCGGAGGCATGAAGCGGCTGGACGCGCACCGCAGCGTGCGGGCCATGGACGCGCTGTACCGCAGCCTGTTCGGAAATCCCGCGGGGGGGGGGTTGCTCAATGCAATCCAAACCTGGAGGCGACACGGATGGGAACATGCCACTACCCTAGCAACGGAAGGAGCGACCCATGACGGAACAGGAAATCGCCGGGGAGATCAACGGCTACAAACAGCAGCTTGAGCAGAGCGACTACAAGGTCATGAAGGCGGTGGAGCGCATCTTCTCCGCATCGTCCATCACCGACCTGCTCTCGGCCATCGCCGCAGCTGCCAAGGAGGTGGCCGAGATCATCTCGCAGCGCCAGACGTGGCGCGACCGCATCAACGAGCTGGAAGCCATGGAGCCCGACCAGCCGGAAGCGCCGCAGGAGTAGCGAGCGCCCCTTCGGGGGCGCTTTTCTTTTGCCCGGCGACACCTCGCGGACAATCGCGGCAGCGATTCGAGGAGGTGAGAAAACGAATGACCGACGTGCTGGAAATCTTCGCGCCGTACGGCCCCGGGTCGCTTTTCGGCGCGCTGCTCGTCCTAGTGGTCCTGTACTTCGGCAAGCAGTTCCTCGAAGAGTTCAAGGCCCAGAACGAGCGCAAGGCGAACATCGACCTCAAACGCGAAGAGCGAAAGCAGGACGAGGTGAACGAGCGGGCGCAGCGCGACCGCGAGCGCAGCCAGATGGAGGGCCGCATCGCCGCGCAGATGGAGCGCAGCAACGCGCTGATGGAGGCTATGAAGGCGCTCATGGAGTCCGTCGTGACCTCCAACGAGGTGCTGCACGCCGACCTGGCGAACAGCCAGGCGCGCAGCCAGGGCATGGCGGCGAAGGTCGACCACATCGCCGACCGCGTTGACCTGCTCTACAAGGAATCGGCTCGATAGAAAGGAATCCGAAATGACAGAAATGCAAGCAATCGCAGCCATCGTGCTGTCTTTCGCCGTGCCGTTCGCGGTGCAGCTGATCAAGACCGAGGCCATGACCGGCAAGGCCGCGCGCATCCTGGCGCTGGGCTGCTCGCTCCTGGCGGGCGTCGTGACCGGCTTCGTGGGCGGCGTGCCCGCAGACCCGGGCGCATGGGTCACGTGCGCCTTCGCCGTGGTAGGCGGCGTGCAGGCGGCCTACACGCTATTCAAGTCGGTGGGCATCACATCCAAGTGGCTCGACGCCCTGCTGGGCGTGACCGTAGGCGGGAAGGAGTAGGCAATGGCTAAACTGTTCATCATCTGCGGCCACGGCGCTGGCGACCCCGGCTGCTGCGCAGGCGGCTGCACCGAGGCCGAGCGCGTTCGCGCCCTGGGCCAGCGAATCAAGGAACTGGGCGGTTCCGAGGTCGAGCTGGGCGATACGTCCCGCAACTGGTACGCCGACGGCGGGCTTAACCGCCTGAGCACCGACGCGCCAGTGGTGGAGCTGCACATGGACGCCAGCGGCATCGCCACGGCCCACGGCGCGCACGTCATCATCAAGGAGGGCTTTGAGCCTGACGAGTACGACAATGCGCTGGCCGACAAGCTGGCGGCATTCATGCCCGGGCGCTCCGAGAAGCTGGTGCGCCGTTCCGACCTCGCGAACCCGAACCGAGCCGCCGCGCGCGGCATCAACTACCGCCTGTGCGAGAACGGCTTCATCGACAACGACGGCGACCGCGAGAAGTTCAACGGCAACCTGGACGAGCTGGCGCGCATCTACCTGGAATGCTTCGGCATCACTGCTGGAAGCGCCCCCGCAGCCGTCCCGCAGCCGCAACCTGCGCAGCAGGAAACGACCGAGAACTTCGGCGGCACCTACCGCTGCACTGTGGACTACCTGCGCGTGCGCGACGCGCCCGGCCTGGGCGGCACCGAGGTGGCGCACTATTCCAGCGGCGAGACCGTGACGCTGGATAACTGGTACAAGATCGCCGACGGCTACGTGTGGGGCCGATACACGGGCTACAGCGGCGCAACGCGCTACATCGCCGTGGGCAAGGCCACGGGCAAGCCAGAGGCCGACGACTATCTGGTGAAGGTGGGATAGGCCATGCCGTACCCGAGCCCCGCAGACGAGGAGCGCAACGGCGGGTGCGGTCCCATCCTCGCGGCGGTCGTCCTGCTGTTCATCGTCCTGGCCGCCGCCAGCTGCGCGTCGCAGGCCATGGGAGCGCAAGACGTGACCGTGAGGCAAGCTCGCACGGACGGTCCCATATACGACCTGCCCGAGGGCATCGGCCAGGAAATCGTGTGCGACGAGCACAACCGCGAGTACCTGCTGCTTACCACCGAGCAGGGCGGCGTGTTCCTCATGCCGTACATGGACGAGGACGGCGAGCAGGAGATCATGCCGCAGGCCTAGAACGCAAAGAAGCCGCCCCGTATGGAGCGGCTTCTTTCTATCTGACGAGCAATATGAACGCCCGCCTAACGACGAACACGCGTATGTGTTCGCCTACTGAACAGTTGGTGGAGGCGCGGAGAATCGAACTCCGGTCCACGAAAGCCCCCTGATTGGCATCTCCAAGCTCAGTCGCTGGTTTTGTCTCGGACGCTTTGCGCGCAGCGACACGCTCGCGGTGTCCTAACCGGTTCGGTCTTAGCCTGCGCCATACCGATTACGTTCGCAGGAGCATTCCCCTAAAATGACGTCGCGCCGGTGTCGGGGAAATCACCGGGTTGACGCGCCGCTATAAACTAAGCAGCGAGAGCCATAGGCTCAAAAGAAGAGTTGTTGTCAATTCAATTTGACGGTACCCCTGTTTAACGAGGCGAGGAGACCTCGGCTTGCTTCCTCTCTCAGAGCTATCGTGTCGAAACCAGTCGCCCCCGAATGCCGGGAAAGTCTGGATGGCATTGGGCACGAGCACCCAACACCCGTCGACTTTTCAAGGAACATACGGGGCGAACCCCGCTTGTGGAGTGTTATCTTACCACGTTCTGAAAGCGGACAGCTGTTCTATGCACGAGCTGTGAAGACCCCAATGTGCGCTGCACTTCGCACTTTTGCCACCAATCGCGTCACGTATATTTTCGCCAAGCACAATTGACCCGTCGAAAGGACCGTTATGGATACCAAGCAGCAACTCGTCAATGCCCTCGCAGGCCTGGGCTCAACCATTACCGAAGCTATGGATGTCATCGA
>JAXIZX010000107.1:0-8802 GCA_036303765.1 Collinsella sp.
GCTTCACGGTGGCACGGTAGAGGTCGAAGCAAGTTCCGAGAGCGGGACCACCATGCTCGTAAGCCTTCCAAAACGATCCGCAGCGTTAACCGAACAGTAAAACGAAAGGGGTCCCGAGCAACAGGAGTACAATTGCTGCATTGTTGCCAGCTGTTGGGAGATGGAAGATGGACTGCGATGGCTACCTATGCGTTCCCATGCCGTTGATGTGCACCGCCTTTGTGCCGGGGCAGATTGACGCTGCGGTTGCAGGCATTTCCGACCCCGATTCACGCACCATCGCCACGGCAGAAGCGCTGTACTTTCGCGGACAGGCCGCCCTCGCTGCCAAGACGGCGCGCCCCTATCTTGACGCCACCGATCCCTCGCTGTGCTATTCCGCATGCTTTATCTGCGGATACGCCAGCCTGTCGCTCAACCGTATCGCCGACGCCCGCCGGTGCCTTGCTGGCATCCTCGATACGCCGGCTGACGAGGAGTCGCCCGCCGTCCACGCCACACATATCCTGTTCGCCTCGGCCGCGAGCGTCCTGCTGCACTTGCCTTCCCCGTATTCCGCCGAAGAGTTTTATCCGCTTGCGGCGCATCTGCCCGAAGGTCTGCGCCTGTTCGCCAGCTACGTGATGGCGCATGCCCTGTACCTGCGCGGCGAATATGGCCGCAGCCTGGGCATGGCGGAAAACGCCCTGATCATGAAACAGGGAAGTTATCCCATCTCGGAGCTGTTCCTGCACTTGGCAGCTTCCATGGCATGCATGAGCCTCAAGGACATCGACGCCGCAAAAACGCACTTCGGAGTTGCTTGGAACATTGCGCGCCCCGACGGCCTTATTGAGCTCATTGGCGAGCATCACGGCCTTTTACAGGGGCTTATCGAGGCATGCCTAAAAACGCAATACCCTGACGACTTCGCGCGCATCATCGAGATCACGTACCGCTTCAGCTACGGCTGGCGGCGCATCCACAACCCCGATTCGGGCGAGGACGTTGCCGACGATCTAACGACCACGGAATTCACCATGGCCATGCTCGCCTGTCGTGGGTGGACCAACGCCGAAATCGCACGCCATATGGGAGTATCGCCGGGCACCGTCAAAAACCGCCTATCCGGCGTATACGCAAAGCTTGGCATCGGCACACGCGCCGAGCTGGTCGCGCATATGTTACGTTAGCGACCGGACTACCAAGCGCATCGAACGCGTTCCGGAACCCGGCGCTTCGCTCGATCAATTTGGACATTTTGACCCTTGAACGGCACTACTGCCACGGGGCGCCTTCTCGCAAAATTGGATTATTTCCACCGATATTTGCGGGATGGGAGCCCAAGATGCTTGATCGCCGTTCGTTACTTGTCGCCGGAGCGTCCTCGTTAGCGAGCATTATGTTGCCGCGCGTGCCGGGAAGCGAAAACGCCTTCATATTGCCGTTCGCACCCACCGAAGCCCATGCCGACGAAAAAGACCCCTTCAGGGTGCTCGTTCTCTCGCGCACCATGTTCGGTGTGGTCGTGGTCGACGTCGCCAACAAGAATACGCCCATCACGGGTGCCCAGGTCACGCTCATATCGCGCTATGCCGCAGGCAAGCAGCTCACCGCCACGACCGATGACGAAGGCACGGCCATCTTTGAGGTCGCCCCTCTTTCAGAAGGCTACGTGGACGAGGCAACGCTTCTCGACGCGTACGACTTTAACGGCGGCATCTCCATTAGCATGGCAGGCTACCGCGATGTCGAGATTCCCCTTGCGCGTATCCAGGGCGGCACCGCTATTACCGCACCCACACGTCCGCTCTCCGATGGCGAGCCGTACTTTCGACAGCTCACGTTCGACGAATGGGACATCCAGTACGCCGACGCCACGTTTATGGCAATGCCAGCGGACGAAGCAGCAAACGACCAGCCCGACACGCACGCTTTTACCGTGCAGGCTCATCTGCCGCAGGGCGGGCAGGCAACGTTGCATATCAATAAAGTGATGCCCTCTGCGGGCAGCTCAACCGAAACCGTCACGCAGATCGGCCAGATCAAGGCCAGCGCATCGGGCGCGGATAATCTGGCGACGTTCACGCTCGAAGACACGTTCCTCGATGCAGCTTCGGGCCTTCTGGAGGAAGGGTGCAAGCTGCGCTTTATGCTCGACTACCAGGGCAAAACCTACACGCTCTCATCCCCTATGGCCGTTGTCATCGCGCCGGCCGCAAAGGCGGAATCGGGCTCGACCACCATCATTCCCACCACCATGGACCAAGAGATCACTCCGTTTGATTTCCCCGCGGCGTTTCCCGGTATCGGCGGCAATAAGTTCACGTGCTGGATGCCCACATTTCCCATTCTGTTCGATTTCTCGTTTGCTGGATACGTGCTGTTTGGCGGAGGGTACAAACCAGCTAGCTATATGAACGATTCGGGCAACCCTGATCCGGAATACTGGAAGAAATCGCCGCGCGAGTCGGGCGCCAAGCAGGCAAACCGCTACCTCGACGAGATGGAGGGGAAGTGGAATCAGTACAAGAGGATGAGTGCCGGTTCGGGCACCGATCCAAGAAACACCAAGCTCCTTCGCCACCATTGCACGCCGCTGTTCACGATGGATATCGCCACACAGCTGTACGGCTCGCTCGCCTACGATTGGGTGGGCAAAACCTGGGGTAACAACAACGACCCCGCATACGGCAATATTAAGGCCCTCTTCCAGGTAAGAACCGACCTCAATTGGACCGAGCAGTTTACCCTAGGACCGGTGCCATTTTTCCTAAACGTCAACCCCTGGGTGCTGGCAAAACTGGCGCTCGCCGTGGGTGCCCACACGCACGGCAGCGGCGCGGCGTTTTTTAAAAACATTTCGCTCGACTATTCAAACACGTCGGGCTCGTTCACCATCCAGATCGGGCTTGCCGTCACCTTTGGCGCCGGCGTTGCAGGCGTCGCTTCGTCTGCCGTGCGCGGCGCCGCATCCCTCACGCTGTTCATTGGGTACGAAAAGGCAAATGGACACCAGCTTCCGCGACTGCGTGTAGGTGCAGACGTCGATGTCGATGTAATACTCCAGTTCGTAATGTTCAAGTGGACCACCAAGGCTTGGTCGGGGTCGTGGCCCACACTCATCGATTCGTGGAATATGTCGGTGAACAATGGCGACCAGTATGTGCTCCAGCGCTCTGAGCTCGCATTGGATGGAGATACGCCTTATACGCTGGATGCCTGCTTCGGCTCGGCCGACAACGCCGAGGCGGGTGGTGTGCCGCAATTTATCGCATCGGCCACCATCGTCACCAACGCCGAACTGCTCGCACGCGCCGAGGTTAAGGCCACTGCCGTAAACACCGCGCCTGTCGTGCGCGATTGGGATCAAGCGGTCACGCGCATTGAGCTCGAGGCGGATGCAGAAAGCGACGACACGGGACAGATCGAGCATTTCGTCCATGCACTGATAGAGAACGACGAAAACGCCGTGCCGATGTATGAGTACACCTACATCGGTCAGGCAACGAACACCGTTGCCGACCCGAACGCCGATTCTTCCGGCGTGTCGGAGGACGAGCGTGGCGGCATCAAGCCCTCGAGCGACAACGTGCTGTTTGCTGGCGTGCTCAGCGAAGCCCACATGAAGCTGGCAATGATTGCCGGCGTAGAATGCCTGTTCCGTATCGCCTCGGTGCGCTACGGCGACAATGGTCGCTCGCGCCTGGTGGTACACACAAAGGCAAACGGAACGTGGTCCGCTCCCACGCCTGTGGACTTTCCCCTTGGGTTTGGCGAGGGCGACGTGGAGCGCGACAGCATATACGATTACGACTTCGACGTAGTGGAATATACGGACGGAAGAGGAAACCAGGACGCCTACGTGCTGCTGGTCTCGGGCGAGCGCCCCGCCGGCGACGACACCCTTTTCGATATATCAAGCACAGCCGGCATACTGTCCGTTGTGCGCCTGCGCATAAGCAACGACGGAGTTCGCGTGGTATCGCACACGTCGTGGCGCAGCATCTTGCGCGGCCGCCTTCAGGAGGATGGCTACCATTGCCTGCAGTGCCCACGCATCACGGTGGGCAAGACACTTGTCAACGGGCGCCTGTCGGGCGCCTACCTCCACCGCCGCGGAACCACCACAGAAAAGGCGCTCGGCAGCGAGGCCGAGGTTGCGCTGGAGTGCTTTACCCTGTGGTCGGACGTTTCAGGCGACAGCCTGACGTTCCGCCAAGTTCTCCGCTTTCCGCAGGCACCGTCGAGCATCGAGCTCGGCGCGCCCGAGAATATCAACGGCAAAATGGTGGTGCCCGTTGCATACGAGACCGCAGGCGGTTGTGGCTGTGCATCGTACGCCGTGATCGGCCAGTCCATTGCGGGCTGGGGCGTTATGTCGCCAGATGCCACAGTACCCCACGCGGTGCCGTGGCCGCAGCACACGGGCTTTTTGGCTACCGTCAACGAGCAACTGCAGCATATTACTTGGACGCGAGGCGCACCGGTATTTGCAACGCAGCCCGTGGGTGCCGCAGGCTGTGGCCCGGCATCGTTTAGCGTAAGCAACAACGGCAGGTGCGTGCTCTATGTAGAGAACACCGATGGCAAGGTGGGACAAACCTACGACGAAGAAGGCAACCCGGTAGCAGTGATGGGCAAGCACTTCCGCATCTTCGCCAGCACCTTGGCAGGCGATCTGTTCACGGAGCCGTTCGTGATGTGCGAGCTGGACCATCCCGTCGATCAGATAACGACATTTTTGACGTCGGGGAGCATGCTCTCCGCGCTCGCAACGCACATTGTGAGCGCGGAGAAGAGCGAGGCAGAACTACACGGCATCGAAGTGCCCTTGGTGGCGTGTGCCACTCCGACGGGCGCAGTCGCTACCTCGGGCGCGGTGGTGCCCGGAGCAGCAGGCGAATCCTTCATGGTCACGGTGCGAAACGACGGCAACACCTTGCTGACCGCCGGCACGATCGATCTGTACCGAGAGGGCTCCAGTCAGCCGTTCTCCAGCGCATCCATCGGGTTCGGAGTGAACGCACGCATGGCATCGATCTACGATCCAGAGCTTGCCGAGGACGCTTCGGCCAACGACATGACACACGTGAAGTACACGCTCGAGACGCTGGGCGCACATTTTGCAACGCACCCGCTGGTAGCCGACAGTGGCAACGCCGTGCTGGCACCGGGTTGCACGGCACAGTTCCGCATGAGCTTCGCCATCCCCGAGAGTTGGAGCGACGAGGTGGGCAAACGCGTAACGCTATATGCGAAGGCGCGTAATCTGGTGGCGCTCGATCCCGTAACGCTCGAGGAAATTCGACCGGGCGCAAACTCGGCGCTGGGTGCCGTGCTGCACGAGCTTCATGTGCCCGACGCGGCATGCGAACGCTCAGAAGTTCAGGTCGGCGTATGCGACAACGCGGATACGACGGAACTTCACGACGCCCCGATGACGGTCGACGGCGATGGCGGCACGAGTGGCGGCGGTACTGACAAGGGCGGCGGCTCCGGCGGAAGCAGCTCCAGCAGTGGCAAGGACCACGGCACTAACAAGCGCTCCGGAAAAGCGGGCGCGCTTGCGGGCACGGGCGATGTCAACGCTCCCCTTACGGCAGCCGCAGCAGCACTCGCCGCAGCTGGTGCCGGCCTTGTCGCCTACAGCGCCCGCCGCACGGCGCTCGAAAACGACACCGCCGATGAGGTCAATTCGGATACGCCTCGCTAGCTCCCAGTTACCTTTGCGAGAGACGCCGACTCGGCTCATCGAACACCAAAAGGGCTGGCCCTGATAACTCGGAGCCAGCCCTGAGTCGCCTGACGTGAGACTCGCGGCGTTACTTGAGCTTCAGCGCCTCCATCATGGGCACGGCAGCATCCCAGTCGATCTTCCAGCCGATCGACACGCGGACGGTTTCACCCGTTGCGGGAGCCGTCGCAAACAGTGTATGGCCGTTGTCGGGACCGGTAAAGCGCAGCCACGTTATGCCGTTGTACTCGACCTGGTCGGTTGTTGTCTCCTTGCCTTCGTAGATCTGCTCTAGGCTTGCAACCTCTTCCTCCGGCGAGCGCGGGAAGATGCTGATGTTCAGGCGTCCTCCAGTCTCGTCGTGGAAGAAGTCTGCCTTTTCGTGCTCTTCGTTGGACGAATCCAGCGTGTACCCATCGGCGGCCTCGATACTGTACGATGCGCAATCGATGCCGGTCATATTGGCCGCGTCACCAGAATCGGCCACACCGCCGGCCGCCTTGAACTCCTTGGTCTCGCATCCCGTGGTGTCAAAGTGCATGGCCTCATGATTCTTGGCGGGGGCATAAGCGTCTACGAACTCGACAGTGATGGGCCCGTAGTACGCCGTCTTGGGCGCCCAGAAATACACGTACTCAACGGTCTCGCCCGGGCCGATATCTGGCCTCTCGGAAAGGTCGATGCCCTCGTGCAGCTCATCGGGAGCCTCGCTTGCAACGTAGTCGAGCACGGCCGCCTTGCCGGAAGTAAACAACGGGTCGCCTGCCTCAAGATCACCCTGGGCAGCATGCACGTTAAAGGAACTGAACGTCCTGTTCTTTGTGTTGTTGTTGGTGATCTTGATGTGCAGGTAAAAGCCGTCCTGCAGCTTGGCATCGCCGCGATAGAACGTACCGTGAGCCACCGACTCATAGGTAATGCCTGCCACCTCGACCGTCTGCGAATCATAGGCCCTGGGCTTTTCCTGCACAGGCGCGCTGCCGCCCGAACCGCCAGGCGAGCCGCTCGGAGCACTACCGCCACAGCCGGCCACTGTACACGCCAGCACGGCCGAAAGCGTCACGGTGGGAATTCCTAACAGCAGCTTCTTCGTCATGGGCTTCATCATCCTCACCGCTCCTTTCGCTTGCAGCTCATCCGTTGCCCAAGGCCTTCGTCGTCCTGTGGCATCGGCTTCCACTATGAGCGTATGACGAAACACGGCGCCGGCGAAGTGACCCGTGGCCCAAATAACGACCCACCAGCGTTCCTTATGGGCCAAAAGAACTCGCACATGCACGCCCCCGGCCCATAAAACGAGACGTCTGTCCCAATGTTCGATTCGATCCAACAATCCGCACGACACGTTTTCGACAACGTATCCAACCGCAAACGCAGCAAGACGCATTCGGCCGCCTTCAAATTTACTCGGGCAGAACCGACTCGGTTTTGTCCGAGTAAACTCGAGCATAAACTGATCCATGCGATACAATTAACTCGGACAAAACCGAGTCGGAAGGAACCGAGTAAGTGGAATTTATTGGCAGGGAGCGTGAGCTCGCCCGTATTAAGAAAACGCTCAAAGCACCCGAGCAGCGCAATGTTCTCATTTACGGCAGGCGTCGCGTCGGAAAAAGTGAGCTCATCAAGCAGGCGCTAACCGATTTGTCGGACGTCGCAACGGTCTATTACGAGTGCCGCCAAACCTCCGAGGCAGACAACCTCGAGAGTCTGTCCGTCCTTGTTGCTGAAGCGCTGAGCTTTCCTCCGCTCGCCTTCACAGGCATCCGCGAGCTCATCGAATTTCTGTTTGCCCAAGCTAAAGACAAGAACATTACCCTCGTTCTCGACGAATACCCCTACTTGAGAGATGCGGTTAAAGGCTTAGACAGCATTCTTCAGACCTCAATCGACGCCCACAGGGAAGACTCACGTTTAAACATTGTCCTGTGCGGCTCCTACGTTGAGATTATGAAATCCCTCATCGAGCATGAAAGCCCCCTCTACGGGCGAATTGATCTCGCGCTTGAGCTTAAGCCCATGGATTACTTTGACGCTGCGAAGTTCTATCCCGCGTTCTCGCCCGAGGACAAGGTGCGGCTCTATAGCGTTTTTGGCGGTATCCCCTTTTACAATCGCCTCATCGATCAATCCCAAAGCGTACGCGACAACATCATCGAGCTCGTCACGGAACCTGGCGCCCGCTTAGAAAGCGAGGTGCCGTCCTATCTCAACGCCGAGATCTCGAAGATGACCAACGCCAACGAAGTTTTCGGGGCTCTCGCACAAGGCTACTCCCGTTGGGGGGACGTGCTGGCACAGTCGCACGTCTCGAGCGGTCCGGCCATGGCAGACGTGCTCGACAAGCTCATGTCACTCGAAATCGTCCAAAAGCGTGCACCCATCAACGACCCTACGAACAAGCGCAAGTCTGGCTACTTTGTAGTGGATCCGCTTTCGCTCTTTTACTATCGCTATGTTTTCCGCAATGCCTCAGCGCGTCAGCTGCTCGACCCGGAAGTCTTCTATGATCGTCACGTCTTCCAAGACTTCGAGGAAAACTACGTTCCTCATATGTTCGAGGAGATCTGCCGTCAATACCTCGTGCGGCAGAACAGGACCGGCAAGATCGAACCGGCTTTCGACGCCATAGGCAAGTACTGGTACGACGACCCCGCAAACAAAACGAGCGGCGAATTCGATGTGGTAACGCAAGACCCCGAGGGCTACGCATTCTACGAAGCAAAGTTCCGCAAATCCCCCATCACGCAAAAAATGGTCGACGAGGAAATCGCCCAAGTCGAGGCAACGGGACTCAAGTGCCATCGCTATGGATTCTTCTCCCGTTCGGACTTCGAAGCTGGCGAAAGCGATCGAACCGTCTTCATCGACCTGCCGCAGATGTTTGGATAGGACAGGACAGGTCCCTCCCGCATTCCAAGCATTCATTATCTAATCGAACGGTTGTTCGATGGATTTCGTGTTGGTTGGAATCGTCTGTGGGCTGGGCTATGCTACCTTGACTATCTATATGACTTAAACGCAGCAAAGGAGCACCGAGAGAGCGAGTATGGCAAAAAACACCGCAAACTATGGTAACGACAGTA
>JAXIZX010000108.1:0-9554 GCA_036303765.1 Collinsella sp.
GACATGTGCAGAAACTCTGGTCGGAGCCAAAATACCTGTTGACTCGGGCGGCGAGCGGGGTAATATGGACGGGTTACTTGCAGAGCCCCGTGAATCTCTGTAACAACACGTACTGTACATGGAGGAGTCTAAGTGATTTCGAAATCGACTCACTACGCCAAGCAGGGCGAGGTCCAGCGCAACTGGGTTCTCGTCGACGCCGATGGTGCTGTCCTGGGCCGTCTTGCCACCCAGATCGCAATGATCCTGCGCGGTAAGAACAAGCCCCAGTTCACGCCCAACAGCGACTGCGGCGACTTCGTTGTCGTCATCAACGCCGATAAGGTCCAGCTTACCGGTAACAAGGCCGACACGAAGACCTATTATCGCCACAGCGGCTACAACGGCGGCCTCAAGGCTGAGAGCTTCCGCCAGGCTATGGAGAAGCACCCGGAGAAGGTCATCGAGCGCGCCGTTCGCGGCATGCTGCCCAAGACCACCCTCGGCCGTGCCCAGATGACCAAGCTTAAGGTCTACGCTGGTGCCGAGCATCCGCATGCTGCCCAGAACCCCACGAAGATTGAGCTGGAGGCTTAAAGATGGCTGAGAACACCGTTGTCTACCAGGGTACCGGCCGTCGTAAGAACGCCGTCGCCCGCGTCCGTCTCGTCCCCGGCACCGGCAAGGTGACCATCAACAAGCGTGACGCCGAGCAGTATTTCGGCCGTCATCAGCTCGTTGAGAACGCCCTTGCTCCCTTCAAGGTGACCGACACCGCCGGTCAGTTCGACGTTATCGCTCTGTGCGATGGCGGCGGCATCTCCGGTCAGTCCGGCGCTCTGCGCCTGGGCATCGCTCGTGCTCTTCTGAACGCTGGCGATTACCGTGCTGACCTCAAGAAGGCCGGTTTCCTTACGCGCGATGCTCGCGTGGTCGAGCGCAAGAAGTACGGCCTCAAGAAGGCCCGCCGCGCTCCCCAGTTCTCCAAGCGCTAAGGTTTTATCTCCTTACGAGATACAATGTACAAGCGGGGCCTGCCGATTGCTCGGCGGGTCCCGCTTTTCTTTTTCGACTAGGGTGGGCGACTGCGTTTTGCCCACTTGGGAAGGAGCGATCCTATGCCCCAGAACATCTTCGGTACCGATGGCGTCCGTGGCGTCGCCAACGCCGACCTCTCGTGCGACCTTGCATTTCGTCTGGGCCGCGCGGCGACCAAGTTCCTTGGCCCGGACATTTGCATCGGTCGCGATACGCGTCTTTCGGGCACCATGCTCGAGAGTGCTCTGACCGCCGGCATTATGGCCGAGGGCGGCCGGCCGCACTGCTGCGGCGTTATCCCTACGCCGGCCGTGGCGCTGCTCACCGTCCAAAACGAGCTCGACGGCGGCATCGTCATCTCCGCTTCGCACAATCCGCCGGAGTTCAACGGCATCAAGTTCTTTAGCCGCAAGGGCATGAAGCTTCCCGATGCTGTCGAGGAAGAGATCAGCGCCTGGGTCATGTCCGAGGAGGCCATGGCTGCCGACACGCTGCCGACCGGCGCCGGTGTGGGTCACATCATCAAGATGAAGGATGCCCGCAAGGCCTATGTCGATCATGCCATCAGCACGCTCGACGGCCTTAAGCTCGACGGCCTGGTTGTTGCCGTCGACTGCGGTCACGGTGCTTCCTGCCAGACCACGCCTGCCGCGCTGCAGCGCCTGGGCGCCACGGTGCATGCCATCAACACCGATTACTGCGGCACCGACATTAACGTCGAGTGCGGCTCCACGCACCTTGAGCCCCTGCGCGAGCTCGTGCTGCGCACCCACGCCGATATCGGCCTGGCCCACGACGGCGACGCCGATCGCGTGCTGTTCGTGGACAGTGAGGGCAACGAGATCGATGGCGACTACATCCTGGCTATCTGCGGCTCCGACCTTGCTGCTCGCGGCAAGCTCGCCAACTCCGAGATCGTCTCGACCGTCATGTGTAACCTGGGCTTCTCCATCGCAATGAAGGAGCAGGGCTTTGAGATGGTCCAGACCGCCGTGGGCGACCGCTACGTTTTGGAGCGCATGCTCGAGGACGGTGCCGTTATCGGTGGCGAGCAGTCCGGCCACATCATCTTCCTGGAGCACAACACCACCGGCGACGGTCTGGTGACGGCTCTGCAGCTGCTGGCCGTGCTCAAGCGCACCGGCCGCACCCTTACCGACCTTGCCGGCATCATGAAGAAGTACCCGCAGGTGCTCGTCAACGTGCATTCGGACAACAAGGCCGGCCTGGACGATTGCCAGCCCATTTGGGACGCCGTCGCTGCCGCCGAGAAAGAGCTCAACGGTCGCGGCCGCATCTTGGTGCGCCCGAGCGGTACCGAGCCGCTGGTTCGCGTTATGGCCGAGGCGGAGACGCACGAGCTGACCCAGCGTGTTGTTGACGATATCGTCGAGGTTGTCAAGCACGAACTTCCCTAATGGCCAAAAACGGGTGCCAAGTGGTAAACTGACAAGGTTATTTTGATTGATTGGTATGTCCGAGGGGGAGCATGTTCACTAAAGTCCTAAGGTCTTTTGGTATGCGTGGTCGAGTCCTTACGCTGGATGCTCCCATCTCGGGTGATGTCATTCCGTTGTCCGAGGTCAATGACCAGACGTTTGCCACCGGCCTTTTGGGCCAGGGCGTGGCGATTCAGCCTACCGGCACGCGCGTGATTGCACCGGCTGATGCCAAGGTCGAGGCCATTTTTCCCACGGGACACGCCGTTGCGCTCAACACGGTCGATGGCCTAGACGTGCTCATCCACGTTGGTTTGGACACTGTTCAGCTCGAGGGCAAGCACTTTACCGTACATGCGCAAGTGGGTGACATCGTCCATAAGGGCGATGTACTCATCGAGTTCGATCGCGAGGCAATTGCTGCCGAGGGCTACGATGTGACAGTTCCCATCTTGGTGTGCAACTCCGTTGAGTTCTCGAGCATCAAGGGTTCCGTTGGCGAGCATGTCGAGGAGATGGACCAACTCATCGTCGCTCGCGAGCGCTAGTGAGCGCGCTCGGCCTTTAGCCTACAATTCAAACACGTTTACGGAGGGCGCCCTTGAAAGAGGACGCCCTCCGTGGCAAGATGGGATTTGTCCGAAGCTAAACAGCTTTGGGTCACCGTGGACGGGCAGGGGCCTCGACGCGGGTAGACACGAGACATATACATTACGCGACCTCGCCCTGGTGGCCGCACACGTTGGTTGCGGCCGACGCGGGCCGCAGGCAAGTGCTTGTAAGGGGAGCCTTGCCTCTCTTGTACGAGAAAGGACGCGTAATGAAGATTATTAAAGCTAAAGACTACGAGGATATGAGCCGCAAGGCCGCCAATATCATCTCGGCCCAGGTTATCCTCAAGCCCGATTGCGTGCTGGGTCTTGCCACCGGCTCCACCCCGATTGGCGCCTACAAGCAGCTCGCCGCTTGGTACGAGAAGGGTGACGTCGACTTTGCCGAGGTCAGCACCTACAACCTCGACGAGTATCGTGGCCTTTCGCACGACGATCCCCAGAGCTACCACTACTTTATGCGTGAGAACTTCTTCGATCACATTAACATCGACCTGAACAACACGCATGTGCCCGATGGCTCCAATCCCGACGCTGCCGCTGCCTGCTCTGAGTACGATAAGATCGTCGCTGCTGCCGGTTACCCTGATCTGCAGCTGCTCGGCATCGGTAACAACGGTCACATTGGCTTCAACGAGCCCGATGACCACTTCTCCAAGGGTACGCACTGTGTCGACCTCACCGAGAGCACCATTCAGGCCAACAGCCGCCTGTTCGACAGCATCGACGACGTGCCCCGTCAGGCCTACACCATGGGTACCCAGACCATCATGTATGCCCGCATGATCCTGGTCGTCGCCAACGGCGAGGCCAAGGCGCAGGCCGTGCATGACATGTGCTATGGTCCGGTTACCCCCGAGTGCCCTGCCTCGATCCTGCAACTGCACACCAACTGCGTTGTCGTTGCCGACGAGGCCGCCCTTTCGCTCTGCAAGTAGCGAAAGCCTATCACCTCGACATAGCTTTGCCGAAGGCCTCCGCTTTGCGGGGGCCTTTTTGCTGAGCGTGCGCCGTGTGCTTGACGAAAATCTGGCCGCGAACTGGACGGGTGCGTCTGGTGCAGCATGATTCATTCCATAACAGATACTATGCATAAATGCTATGAAAAGGTCGCAGACGGTAGCTGGCGTTAGGTGAGTTGCGCAACACAATTGAACAGCGCTCATTTGAGGTACACTGCCAAAGGATGGGACAAGCTGGCAAGCGCATTGACCTGCGCAAAGACTGATTGGTTGGGGGATAAGTTTCAATCGGACCACGCTGAACAAAAACTTGCCATTTGCGTACCAACAAACATCCTAAACCGTAGCATCGCTCTATTCATCTAGCGATACATATGGTCTAGCGTTACGGTGTCCATGTGGTCGAGTTGAGGAGCGGGCATGGTTAACGATTTGGGCAATACGGACGACCTCGAGCTTATGCCGCTGGGCAGTAGTTATACGGTGCGGCGCGATCGCTTGATGAACGAACTTATCGCCAAGGGCCGAAAGGCCGGCATCGTAGTCCTCTACGCGCCTGATGGCTTTGGGAAAACCTCGGTGTTGCTGCAGTATGCCCAAGAGGTTAAAAGCGATCCGACGCGAGGTCCCGTGCGAATCATCGAGGCAGACCGCGCCATTGGGCGCGAGGTGTTTATGCAGCTCGAGGTCGTTACCGAAGAGCTTAAGGACAAGCCGCACTCCCTGATTGCAATCGATAACGTGCCTAACCTCAGCCAGAGCGAGACCGAGGAGCTGATCGACCGAATCAGAAGCCTGCGTGCTATGGGGGTTGGGGTCTTTATGAGCTGCCGTCCTTCGAATCGCCAGCTGATTCATGGACTGGGCGATTCGATTAAAGTCAACGCGCAGATGCTCAAGGTACATGCCTATGAGTATTCGGCGTGGGCATCGGCGTTTTCGATTAGCACATCGCTCGACTTCTATCAACTTACGCAGGGCGTGCCCGAGCTCGTCTCGGCTATGCAGTCGGGGCTATACGGACAGGGAGACGTTGCCCAGATGCTCGAAAACGAGATCGTCAATATCTACGGTGCGGCACTTGTTGATCTGGCGTCGCTCGAGAACAACGCCCTGTTTAGTGTGGCATGCTTGATGGTCTTAATGGGCGAGGGCAATATTTCGGAACTCGAGGCTTGCGGTGTTAGGCTTTCGGCAATTGATCAGTCCTATCTTGTCCGCGATTATCCCATTTTTGGCGTTGATCCGGCAGACCGGAGCTTTACCTGCTTGGGTACCGAGGACAACGCACGCCTGCGATTGCGCAAGCTGGTCGCCGAAATTCGCCCCGAACTTGTTGTGCGGGCAGCACGTATTTTGATTAAAGCGGGGCGCTGCGATACCGCGATGGACCTCGCCGACGCGTTTTTGGACCGCAGCGCGGTGTTGGAGCTTGCCGGGCAGTATGGGGTCGATCTGGCCCTGACGGGGCATGGAGGGGATATCTGCCGCGCGGCGCTGGGAAAGACCGAGGCAGATGGCCGGGCATCGGAGCCGACGCCTGACGAGGCGCTCGGCATCTATCTGGCGGCGGTGAGCGTCTCCAATACAAAGCTCGCGCGGTATATGGCCTCAATTATCGAGCATGCGGGCGAGCAAGCGATTTGCGAGCTCGATCCCGTGTCGTGGAAGGTGGCGCACGCGTTTACGGCCGCCTGTTATGGAGATAGTGGTCTGGGGCTTCCGACAGGCCATGCAGCGCTGGAAAGTGAGGCGTCTTGTGCCGCACTCGACATGCTGTCCGCACATGTCGAGATAAAGCATGGGCTGACCGAGCGGGCGAAGGGTGGTGAGATCCTCGCGAGGCTCAAAACAGATAAGGCCTACGATTGTGAGCTCGATATTGCGGGGACGTTTGTGCGGGCGGACCGCATGTTGACGGAGCTGTTTGATGGGTCGTATGCAGGGACTGACGAGCGTGATGACGAGATGGCCCAGACGCTCGAGGCACTCGAAGCGCGTGGAATCCGAGCACTCGCCATCTGGGTGCGCATGGTATTATCGGCGCGGCGCCTGTTTGCCGGCATGCCGGTGACCGACGAGCAGGCATTCAATGAGCTCGACCGTTTTGCCGTGCGCGTGCGTGACAATCAAGTCCAGTTGTTTGGCTTGATATTGGAAGGCTGGCAGTCGCTGGCTGAGGGGCGTCCGGTCAATGCCAAATTCCGTGCGGTGCAGGTGCTCAGGCTTGCCGAGGAATCGATTGGATACATACGCGACAACGCACTGCTGCTAGAGCGCGCGGCATACTTACGCAATACATCGATGGTATCGGTGCGCGAAGAGGCAGAGCTGCTCGATTTGAGTCGGACGCAGGTCGGTGGTGCCGAGGCTTGGATGGTGGCGCTGCATTTGGCCTCCGCGGGCCGCGATAGCGACCTTGCAGCTTGGATGTCCATGAACCGCCCGGGGATTTTGGATCCGTCGTATCGGCTGTTTGCGCGTCTTGCGATGCATTGTCTGGGCGAGCCGGCTGCCAGAATTCGAAAGAAGCTCCCGGTGCGCGAGCTGTCGCGGTATTCGCTGCGTGACGACTTTGAGGGCGAAGGCGAGCGTCTGTTCCAGGCCGGCGATGCCGAGGGTGTCGATGTGATTGGCCATATCGAGATCCGCATGTTTGGGGCGTTTCGCGCCGAGCGCGACGGGTTTCCCATCACGGATAAGATGTGGCGCCGCAAGAAAGCGGCGACGCTTGCCGAGCGGCTTGCGCTGGGCATGGATGCACTGGTCGACCGCGAGACGCTGGCTATGGAGCTGTGGCCCCACGCCGAGTTCAATAGCGCTCGTAACAATCTGTACTCGACGATATCGCGCCTGCGTTCGGCCTTGGGGCCGACACCGGACGGCAAGTCGTGTGTGCTGATCCAAAACGAGTGCATTGGGCTTAACGGCGATTACGTCAAGACCGACGTGCGGTTGTTTGATCAGATAAGCCGCGAAGTTTTGGGAAATCGCACGGGTGCGCGCGGACCCCATCTGATCGAGCTGTGCCTTAAGATCGAGCAGCTCTATGCCGGCCCGTTGTATGTTCCCAATGGCTGTAATCCCACCTACTTTTTGCGTATGCGGCGCATTATGGAATCGAAGTATATCGACTGCATGATTCGGGGAGCGAATGCCGCCCTAGAAGAAAACGACCTGCAGTCGGCGGTATGGCTGGTGGAATCGGGGTTGCGGCAAGAGACGGCGCGCGAGGACATGGTGCGTTGTGCTATGCGCGTCTACGGTGCGGCGGGGCGACGACGCGATATCGTTGAGCCGTACAGTGGGCATATGCATCACCTGAGGGAGCAGGTCAATGGCGTGCCCGAGCCCGAGACGCGGCGTCTGTACGAGCGCTTGGTGGAGGGCGGGCTTAACCGCGTGCTCGTCGAGCGATAAAAAATGAGCGTCCGAATTGCTCGGACGCTCGCAATTTTGATGTATGTTGGCTCGCCGGATTGTTGGCTCTTAGACGAGCTTAATCTTCTCGATGTCCTTGCGCGAGGACTCGCGATACAGCGAGAACTTGCGGCCGATAACCTGGACGACCTCGGCATGGCAGCGATCGGCGAGCTCTTCGGCGGCCTCGCGGGCGGAAAGGCTGGAACCATCGAGTACGGAGCACTTAACGAGCTCGTGCTTCTCCAGGTAGGCGACCGTCTGCTCGACGGTGCCCTCGTTGATGTCGGACTTGCCGATGATGATGGCGGGGTTGAGGTGATGGGCCATGCTGCGAAGCTGCTTGACCTGGGCTCCTGTCAGTGCCATGGGTTCTCGCTTTCTATGTATGGGGCGCCCCGCGACGGGGCCTTAATTTACGTGAGCTGTCCCACGATAGCGCAGGAACGGTGCGGTGTGGAGCGCGTTTGCCCAGTTCAAAAAGAATGCGGATGCCGAGTGAGTGGGCAGTGCGGGCTGCGAACAGGCTATGAGCTGGGCGCAGAGACCGGCTCCCATGCAATAAACGCCCAACGAACCTTGCGGACATGATCGAGCATATAGCGCCCCTGCGGCACGCCCTTGGAGCCCGGCTCACCGGCATGGGGGTTCTCAATCATGTGTTGAGCGATATAGTCGCGCAGGCGGTCAACCTTATCTTCGTTACCGTGCTCGAGCATGCGGGAGAAGTCTGCCACGCCCGCCTCAAGGCTATCGAAAGTATCGCGACGAGGCGATTCAAAGTATGTAACCTGCGGCAACGCACCCATCTGAATGAGGATATTAAAAGCATACACAAAGCCATTACTGCAGGTAACCGAGGCACCGATGGCGTTCATCAAGTGCAGATCATAGCGCGGGCTGGAGTTGGCGACCATCGTGACAGCGCAACGCCGACGAGCCGTACGATCAAGCTTGGCAAGCGCGCCTTTTAGGTTGGTCGTCGTAACCGACCGACTGGCAAAGGCAACATCTACCGCTTTTGCAATCGGTCCAACCAAATACCAGTCATCATCCCAAGCAAGCTCAAGCGGCGTAATAAGATCTTCGAGCCCGTAATACTCAATGCTGGCATCAAGCGTGCCCAACATGGCAGGAGAGAAGTCGGCAGCAATCACGGAATGCCCAGCCTGAGCAAGCGGAATAGCAATCGACCCAGCCCCACACCCCATATCCAGCACGGACTCGCCGGGCTCAAGCGCCAACAACTTTATATAATCCCGGGCATAAGGAGCAGTCTCAAGCGGCCGAAAATGCCGAGCCCGCTTATCCCACTCAAAAGAATCATCAGCCCGATGCCGACCAGCTTGCAGGCGCATCCATTCGCCATTCCAATCCGCAGAAAGAAGCTCAGATCGAGCATCCCCATCAACCACGGGCTAACCTCCTAGCAACAAAAAAGCGACTCCTCCCAAAAGAAGAGCCGCAACCAGCATATATCAGAAAAGAACCGTTCCAACGCCAAACCGCCCTCACAACCAAGGCGGGCAGGAGCGAAGCGACTGCCATACGGGATAGAACCCAACTGAGGTCCCGTTGTGCGGGAGCCCCGGGGAGGGCAAATATATAAGGTCGATCGCGAGTTCCGCACGAGCCGGAGAGCACTTAATGTGCTCTCCGTGCGAGTCAGGACTGTCCGAGCAGGCGACCTTATATATTTGCCCTCCCCGGGGCTCCTCGCCAGTCCCCCTCAGCTAGTTCTTCAGCGAGTTCAGCGGTGCCGGGAAGCGTCCGCCGCGGTGGGCAAGCACGGTGCCGGCGTTGGGGTTCACCGGCATGATGGGTGCACGGCCAAACAGGCCGCCATACTCGACGCAGTCGCCCACACCCTTGCCGATGGCGGGAATCACGCGGACGGCCGTGGTCTTGTTGTTGATGACGCCGATGGCCATCTCGTCGGCGATGATGCCGGCGATGGTCTCGACCGGGGTGTCGCCGGGGATGGCGATCATGTCCAGGCCGACGGAGCACACACAGGTCATGGCCTCGAGCTTCTCGAGCGAAAGCGCGCCGACTTCGACGGCGGCGATCATGCCGGCGTCCTCGGACACGGGGATAAAGGCGCC
>JAXIZX010000109.1:0-2341 GCA_036303765.1 Collinsella sp.
CTCCTGCAGCAGGTCCATCGTGGTCGCAAAGCTGGCCTCGGAGCGCGACAGGCGGTTTACGAACACCGCACGCGCCAAGCGCAGGTCCTCGGCGGCATACCAGAGCTTAACCGTCGTAGGCTGCGGGCCAGCCTCGGCGTCGACCACAAACAGAGCCGTCTCGCAGACGCTCATCGCGGCAAAGGCGTCGCCGATAAAATCGGGGTAGCACGGGGCATCGAGCACATTGATGCGCGCGCCCTTCCAGTCGATCGGTGCAATGGTCGTCGAGATGGAAAATGCACGCTTGACCTCTTCGGGGTCATAGTCGAGCGTGGGCTTGGTGCCGTCGTGGCCGCCCAGGCGGGCGGTCTTGCCAGAAAGGTGGAGCATGGCCTCGGCGAGTGAAGTCTTGCCCACCCCGCCTTGGCCTACGAGCACCACGTTCCTTACATTGCCGGTCTTGGGAGCACCCATGATGACCTCCTTGCAGGGCCGCGCGCATTGCGCGACGCCAACGGGGAGAGTTCGCGGTCGGTGCCATCCCGGGAGCAGCATGGTCGGCAGCCGAGCCGACTCACCCTCCAAATGTCCTATGCCACCACCCTACCCTCACGGGCGACCGTCCATGCACACCTTTCGGCACACGTATGAATACAGGCGGCGAGAGGAAGAGACAAGCTTGTGAGGCGATTATTGAACCCCGCCGATGCAAACAAAAAGCCGCCACAGACCGTAAGACCTGCGGCGGCTTCGCCTCAATTAATAGTTGAGCAAATACCTGAGCCTATCCCTCGATACGGCTCAAAAACTCACGCGTGCGCTGCTCGCGCGGATGGTCGATAACCTGCTCGGCGTGCCCCTCCTCGACAATACGACCGCCGTCCATAAATACCACGCGGTCGGCAACATCGCGCGCAAACTGCATTGCGTGGGTCACGATCACCATCGTCATATTCTGCGCGGCAAGGTCTTTAATGACACGCAGTACCTCGGCCGTCAGCTCGGGATCGAGCGCCGAGGTCGGCTCGTCAAAGAATAAGATTTCCGGATCGAGCGCTAGGGCGCGGGCAATACTCACGCGCTGCTGCTGACCGCCCGAAAGCTCACACGGCACCTTGTTCTCGTTGCCCGTCAGCCCCATTTGCGCAATCAGCTCGTGAGCGCGGGCTTCCGCCTGCTCGCGCGGACGCTTAAGCACACGAATCGGCGCATCGATGATGTTTTTCATCACGGTATAGTGTGGGAACAGATTGTAGTTCTGAAACACCAGGCCAAACCGCGAGCGCGCTTGCTTGGGCACATCGCCCTTCGCATAGACCGCGCCCGAACCCGCATCCGTCGCAACGGCAAGGTCTCCAAACGAGAGCGAGCCTCCGTCGAGTGTCTCGAGCAGCGTGGCACACCGCAGCAGCGTGGACTTGCCGCCACCCGAAGGTCCGATAATCGCCACGACCTCGCCACGCTTCACCTCAAGCGAGATATCCTTGAGCACCTCATTGCCGCCAAACGCCTTGCGCGCGCTTTCGATTATCATCACTGAGTTAGTCATGATAATAGTCCAGCTTCTTTTCGGCGGCGCCCAGCAGCATCTCGACCACAAAGTTAAAGATCCAGTAGATCAGCGCCGCGATCGCAAACGGCACCATGCTCACCTGCGAGGCGACCAGCGCCTTGGCCGTCGAGAACATCTCACCCACGCCAATGGCAAACGCCAGCGACGTGTCCTTGACCAGCGTGATGATCTCGTTGCCCATCGCCGGCAGAATACGCTTGGCGACCTGCGGCATCACGATATACAGAAACGTCTGCATGCGCGAATAGCCCAGCACCTCGGCTGCCTCGTATTGACCGCGCGGAATGGACTGCAGGCCCGAGCGATAGATCTCGGCAAAGTAACCGGCGTAGTTGATGATGAACGCTACGACGCACGCCGTCCACTTGGAATCGGGCGTGAGCGAAATGCCAAACACGTAGTACGGGGCAAAGTAGATGGCAAACATCTGCAGCATGAGCGGCGTACCGCGCATGACCGAAATGTAGATGCGCGCAATCCAGCGAAGCGGCACGATTTTGCTCATGCGCATAAACGCCACGGGAATTCCCAGCGGAATCGACCCCAACAGCGTCAGCACAAACAACTGCAAACTGACCAAGAAACCCTGGCCAAGCATCTGCATCATGACTTGGATAGACATTACTTGAGCACCCAATTATCGAAAGATAGACCATAGCTTGCGTACTTGTCGCACAGGTCCTTGACCGTGCCGTCCTCGTAGAGCGCCTTGAGCGACTCGGTCACGGCGTCGGCCGACTTGGTGTCGCCCTTCTTAAAGCCGACGGCGTAGTGCTCGCTGGACAG
>JAXIZX010000110.1:0-3573 GCA_036303765.1 Collinsella sp.
CGTTCCCATGCGCTCGTAGGAGGCATGAAGCGCCTCGAGATGAGATAGGATATTTGCCGGAGCTCCCTGTATCTCCATCTCGACTGAGCCGTCTTCCATGTTACGCACCCAGCCGGTGAACGCGCGTGCCTGCGCGAGGTTGGTGTTGGTAAAGCGGAAACCGACGCCCTGGACCTGCCCCTCCCACCGCAGGAAATAGCGCTGCGGGGCGTCTTGAGTGGCCTCGTCACTTGCGAGCACGGTGAGCCTACGGCGCAGCTCGAGCTCGACGCCAGAAGGCTTTTGGGGTTCGCGGCCGCCGCCGGCGACGCTGGAGAAGAACGTATCGAAGAAGCCCATCGCTATGCCTGCTTGCCTGCGTCGGCCGGGAAGGTTATGCCGGCCTGCTGGCGCACGGCATCCATGATGCGCAACGAGACAAGCGTGACATCGCGGTAGTGTCCGAGCTCGTGACGTCCTGCCGGCGTTTCCCAAATCTCATCTTTGACGTGATGAACGCCGTTGATGGCGGTGATAAAGTCGGCGAGCTCGTATTCCATCGTGTTGCTCGATTTGGGCAGGTCGAGCACGCGGCCGTTGTCGCCCTGTTCGCGCGGTGCCTCGGTCGCCGAGCCGCGTGCGACGTCGCCGCGATAGTCGATGCGGACGTTGCGGGGCGTGGACAGATGGTCGATCTGGATAGTGCCGCGCTCGCCTTCGATCTGCGAGGGCAGCAGGTCATTTGTTATTTTGGAGTGCGCGAGCTCGACGGAGATACGGCCGCCGCCGTAGCTGGCGAGGATGGAACCGCAGCCGTCGATGGGGCCGTGCGTGAGCTGTCGCGTGGTGGGGTCGAGCAGAGTAGCCATGCTCGTAAGGCCGGAGGGCATGCCGAAAATCTCGACCATGGGCTCGACGGTGTAGACGCCAATGTCCATGAGGGAACCCGATGCCATATTGCAGTCGAAGATATTGGTGGCGCGTCCCGCGAGAATCTCGTTATAGCGCGAGGAATATTTGCCAAAGCGCAATGAGGCACGGCGGATGGGGGCGATCTCGCCCAGGGCGTCCTCGATGGCGTGGAAGGCGGGGTCGTGGAGGGGACGCATGGCCTCGAGGGCCACGACACCTGCTGCCTCGGCAGCGCGGAAGACTTCCAGCGCCTGCGCTTCGGTGGCACAGAAGGGCTTCTCGACGATGACATGCTTGCCACCGGCGATGCAGACAAGGGCCTGCTCGTGATGGAGCGCGTTGGGGCTGCCGATATAGACGGCGTCGACGTCGGCAGCGGACGCAAGCTCGTCAAGCGCGGTGAAGTTACGCTCGCCGCCGTGCTTAGTGGTGAAGGCGGTACCGCGATTGGCATCGCGCGAGAGCGTGCCCACAAACGCGGCTTGGTCGTTGGCGTTGACGACCTGGATAAAGTCGTCGGTAATCATGGATGTGCCGATGGTCGCTATACGCAGCATGTATCCCCCTCGTGCCGTTCGGTTTACAGGATGAGTGTAGCGCGAGGGGGCAGGAAATAGCGTGTGAAAACGCCGTTACAGGTCGCTCTCGTTAAAGCCGGCGTCGATATCGAGGTTGCTGCCGTCGGCCGCCGTGGTGGCAAGCTCGTCGCAGCGCTCATTGAGCTCATGGCCGGCGTGGCCCTTAACCCAGATGAACTCCACTTTGTGCTTGCTCTTTGCGGTGAGCAGGCGCTCCCACAGATCGCGGTTCTTGACGGGCTGCTTGTTGGCGGTCTTCCAGCCGCGTTTTTTCCAGCCGTCGATCCAGTGCTTGTTGAAGGCGTTGACGACGTACTGCGAATCGGAATGGACCTCGACGTCGCAGGGGCGGTTGAGCGCCTCGAGCGCCACGATGACCGCCATGAGTTCCATGCGGTTGTTGGTGGTCTTGGCGTAGCCGCGCGAAAGCTCGGAGGTGAAGGTCTTGCCGGCGGGGTTGGTGTATTTGAGCACGGCGCCGTAGCCGCCGCGTCCCGGATTTGATCGGGCCGAGCCGTCGGTGTAGATGATGACCTTCACATGGTTCCTTTCGTTGGGTACGTTTCGTGTGAGTGACCATTGTAGCGCCGCATTCGCCGAGAGCTAGCAATCTACCATATCTACCCCGTCCTCTGATGGCTGGTTTTCTTGGATGATGCGGTCGAGCTCGTCGAGGTATTGCTGCAACAGGGAAGAGGGCTTGCGTTCATCGTGCATGATATAGCCTACGTGCATCGTCGGGGCATCTGCCAGCGGAATCGATGCCATGCCCCATTGCATTTCGTTTGAGAGCACGCCGGTGGAGAGCGTGTAGCCGTTCGAGGTGATCAGCAGGTTGGTGAGCGTGCCGCGGTCAGAGACTCGAATGTTGCGGTCGCAAGGGATATAGCTAAAAGGTTCCTCGGCGTAATAGAAGGAGTTCGAGGTGCCTTGCTCAAAGCTGTAGCGCGTATATGGTGTGAGGTCGGCAAGGGACAGCTGCGGGCGGCGGGCAAGCGGGTGGCGCTCGCTAACGAAGACGTGGACCGTCGCGTCGAATAGGGGATGGAAGCTCGCGCGCGCATCGGCAAAAGCCTTCTGCAGAACGCGGACGTTAAAGTCGTCCAGATAGAGGATGCCGATGTCGCTGCGAAACGCGCGGACGTCATCGATGATCTGCGATGTGGTGGTCTCGCGCATGATGAACTCGAACTTGCTGTCGCGGCAGCGCTCGACCACGTTGACAAAGGCCTCGACCGAAAAGGCGTAGTGCTGGGCGGAAATGGCGAGGCGGGCTTGCGGGGTGCCGCCGTCCTCGTAGCGGGCCTCGAGCATATCGGCCTGCTCTACGACCTGGCGCGCATAGCCCAAAAGCTCGGTGCCGTCGTTGGTGAGCGTGACGCCGCGGCTGGAGCGCGTAAAGATCTCCAGGTGGAGCTCCTGTTCCAGGCTTTTGACGGCGTTTGAGATGTTGGACTGAGCGGTATAGAGGCGCTGAGCTGCGGCGTTAATTGAGCCGGACTCTGCCACGGCAATCAGAAAACGAAGCTGCTGAAGGGTCATCGACGCCATCCTTTCGATTGCTATCTATAAAACCGATAACAGGTTAGCGCTTTTAAGTGATTGACCGAGCGAAACAATGCTCGTACTATTCAAAACACACAAAGGCGGTAGGTAATTAAACCAACCACAGAACCGGGATGCGAAAGGAGGCCCGCATATGAATTGCTTACCAAGACGAATGCCGGGCTCCTGTTTGCGCCCGTCGGCGTGATCAGGAGACAGCGACTTACTTCTCTCTTTTTATTTACTTTTGTTCGATCAAGGAGATCATCATGAGCCAGTTTATCAACAACCCCGAGCACACCTTTGGTTTCGATACCCTGCAGCTTCACGTTGGCCAGGAGAGTGCCGATCCTGCATCCGACTCCCGCGCCGTGCCTATCTACCAGACCACGAGCTATGTGTTCCGCAACTCCCAGCACGCCGCCGACCGCTTTGGTCTTGCCGACGCCGGTAACATCTACGGCCGTCTGACCAACTCCACCCAGGGCGTCTTCGAGGACCGTATCGCCGCACTCGAGGGTGGCGTGGCAGGTCTCGCCGTCGCCTCCGGTGCTGCTGC
>JAXIZX010000111.1:0-4924 GCA_036303765.1 Collinsella sp.
AAAGCCCGCGGCCCGGGCGGGCCCCAGCGCGAGGCCGTCCCGGATGCCTACCTATTCGTTGTCGCCAGCGGTCATTTGGGTTGCGGAGAGCGCGCCGTCGGCTGCGGTTGCGGCAGCGGCGTCGGGCCAGACCCAGTCGGTGAAGGCCGGGTGATCGTAGCCCTCATCGCACGCGAACTCAAAGGCCTCGGTGCGGAATGCCTCCCACTCATCAATCTGCTCGGCAAACTTATCGGCGTCGACCATGCGCAGCACGTCGGCGGCCAGTGCCCAGCGGTCCATGTTGTTCAGGCGCAGCATGTCGAACGGCGTTGTCGTGGAGCCTTTCTCCTCGTAGCCGTGGACGCGGAGGGCATCGTGGCCGGGGCGGTTCCAAATCAGACGGCGAATCGTGCCGGCATAGGCGTGGAACGCGAAGAGGACGGGCTTATCGCCGCAACCGAACAGCTCAGCCCAGCGCTCGTCACTGAGAGCCTGGTCGTTCTCGCAGACGTTCTGGATCTTGAGCAGGTCGACCACGTTGACGAACCATACCTTGATGCCCAGCTCGCGCAGCATGTCGGTTGCAGCCAGAGCCTCAAGCGTCGGCACGTCACCGCAGGTGGCGACCACGACGTCGGCCTCGGCGAGCGAATCGGCGGTCGATGCCCACTCCCAGGTCGCGATGCCCTCGGCGAGCTCGGACTTGGCCTCGTCGACCGTCTGGAAGGTGGGGGCGGGCTGCTTGCCACAGAAGATGGCGTTGACGCAGTCGGTGGACTGGTAGACGCGCTCGGCAACGGCAAGCGCCATGTTGGCGTCGGCCGGATAGTATGCGTTCACGATGTGCGTGTCGTTGGCTTTGTTGAGCAGCAGGTCGATAAAGCCGGGGTCCTGGTGCGAGAAGCCGTTATGGTCCTGGCGCCAGACATGGCTCGACAGCAAAATGTTGAGGCCGCTGATGGGAGCACGCCACGGAATCTCGCGCTTGGTGGCCTCGAGCCACTTGCAGTGCTGGTTGACCATGGAATCGACCACGTGGACAAAGCTCTCGTAGGAGCTCCACACACCCGAGCGGCCGGTGAGCACGTAGGCCTCGAGGAAACCCTCGCACTGGTGCTCGGACAGCTGCTCGACGACCTTACCGGAGCCTGCCAGCAGCTCGTCGTTGGCCTCGTCCTCGTAGAAGCCGGCGTCCCACTGCTTCTTGGTCACCTTGTAGGCAGCCTGCAGGCGGTTGGACGCGGTCTCGTCGGGACCAAAGATGCGGAAATCATCCATGTTCTTGGCCAGAACGTCGGCAGTGTACTCACCAAAGACGCGGGCTGCCTCGGTGGAGCCCCAGCCATGACCCTTAGTTGCGACGGGGACCTCGTGGGCATGAATATCGGGCAGCTCGAGCTCGCGACGCACCTTACCGCCGTTCGCGTTGGGGTTGGCGCCGATGCGCAGCTCGCCGGTCGGCATAAAGGCCGTCACCTCGGGGCGCACCTGGCCCTCGGGCGTAAAGAGCTCCTCGGGCTTGTAGGAACGCAGCCACTCGCGCAGCACGCGGAAGTGCTCGTGGGTGTCCTTGGCACTCGCCAGCGGCACCTGATGCGCGCGCCAGGAGTCCTCGGTCTTCTTGCCGTCGATGTGCTTGGGGCAAGTCCAGCCCTTGGGCGTACGGAACACAATCATGGGATAGGCCGGGCGGACCACGGTCTCGCCTGCGACGGCCTGGGCCCGTGCGGCGGCCTTGATGTCGCAAATCTCGTCAAAGACCTGCTCAAACAGGACAGCGAAACGCTTGTGGATGCTTGCATGGCTCTCGTCGTCAAAACCGGCGACAAAGAAGTGCGGCTTATAGCCCATGCCCTCAAAGAACTTGGTGAGTTCTTCGTCGGACACGCGGGCAAGAATGGTGGGGTTGGCGATCTTATAGCCGTTGAGGTGCAGGATCGGCAGGACGATACCGTCGGTTGCCGGGTTCACGAGCTTGTTGGACTGCCAAGAAGTCGCGAGCGGACCGGTCTCGGACTCGCCGTCGCCCACCACGGCCACGGCCAGCAGGCCCGGGTTGTCCATGACGGCGCCGTAGGCATGGCTGAGCGTGTAGCCGAGCTCGCCACCCTCGTGGATGGAACCTGGCGTCTCGGGCGCAAAGTGGCTCGGGATGCCGCCGGGATAAGAGAACTGGCGGAAGAACTTCTGCAGGCCGGCCTCATCATTGGTGATGTCGGGGCGAATCTCACGGTAGGTGCCATCGAGCAGCGACTGGGCGGTGCCGGCGGGGCCACCGTGACCCGGTCCCATCAAGAAAATGGCGTTCTGGTTGTGATCGGCGATGAGGCGGTTGACGTGGCCGAACAGGAAGTTGATGCCGGGCGTGGTGCCCCAGTGACCGACCAGGCAGTGCTTAACGTCCGGACGACCAAAGTCGCGCACCTCACCGGTTTTCTCGTCGACAAAGTCGCTGCGCATCAGCGGGTTGGAGCGAAGGTAGATCTGACCGACGGACAGATAGTTCGATGCGCGCCAATACAGGTCGACGCCCTCGAGCTCGGAAGCCGGTACCTCGTGGCCCAGCTTTTGCCACGGCGTCCCCAGTGTTTTAGCCATTGTTTATGTCCCTTCGCTGTGCGGTCGCCTTCCAATACGGCAACCATTCGTTGGGACTAGTATATTTGCTAAAACGTTTTATCATGTTGAAAAAACGTTTTAGCATCCTGATTTGCCATCTGGAAAGGCAAAAGCAGACATTCACCCGCGGCATTGTCTGTCACAGGTGTTCCACATTCAGTCTCTGCAAATTGATAAACGTGTTTAGTCGTGTTTAGTAAGCTCGAGAACGCTGCCCTTAACGATAAGCGCCGGCTCCAGAACGACCTCTTCGGCACGCCTACCGCCTCTACCGGCAAGACGCTTGGACATGCAGCCAAAAGCATGCTCCGCAAGGACACCAGGATCCTGCTCAATCGCGGTCAGCGCCGGCTCAAAGAGAACGTCGGCCGCCGAGTTGTCATAGCTCACCACCGAGATATCGCCCGGGATGCTCTTCCCCATCTCATGCAAACGCTTGAGCAGACCCAGCGCAATGTTGTCCGAGCTTGCGAACACAGCAGTGGCATCGGTTGCGAGCACCGCCTCCGAGGCCTCGTAGGCGCTCGGAATGTAGTACTCGCTCTCAAACTCCAAACGCGCGTCAATAGGCAGGCCAACCTCGCGCAGCGCACGCTCGTAGCCGGCAAGACGCTTACGACCCGTATTGGAACGGCGCGCATTAACCAAGCAGGCAATGCGACGGTGGCCCTGCTCGATCAGGTAGCGGGTGGCCATGTAGCCACCCATCTCGTGGTCGAACATCACCTTGTCGCACTCGAGCCCCTCAATGGCACGGTCGACCATTACCGCCGGGATGGGCAGATGGCTGACTTCTTCGCGCAGGGCGCGGTCGTCGGAGAACTCATCGCCCACCACCAGAAAGACACCGTCGACGCCGCGCGTCACCAACTGGCGCAGCAGCTCAAGATCGTCCTCGGCACTTCCACCCGAGCTGGTAATAAAGAGCGCGTAGCCGTCCTCGCGGCAGCGCTTTTCCAAGCTGCCGGCGAGCGAGGCAAAAAAGCGGCTCTCGATGTTAGGGACGATAAGGCCAAGCGTGCGCGACTCGCGCATGACCAGGCTGCGCGCGATCTGGTTAGGAACATAATGGTTGCGCGCCGCAACCTCCTTGATGAGCTTGCGGTTTTCTTCCGAGATGCGACAAGGCCGATTGTTAAGGACAAGCGAGACCGACGAGGGGGAAAGCCCCACCTCCTGGGCAATCTGCTTGAGAGTAACTTTGTTGCCCATCTCGCTCCTTCCGAGTATTCGCGCAATCTCTTGAAAGTATAGCGACCGTCCCTCTACCTTGATGATAAACACTTTACCAATCCGGTAGACGGCTGTTTTATCGCCGCGATTGGCGCAAAGCAACCTAACCCCTTTGCGCCATGTGATGCATTGGGGTCAGGTTACTTTGCACCAAATCCATCCGGGTGGGGTATATTGCATTCGATTAATGAAAACGACCACCATAAGGCGGATATTCGTATGCACGAGAACGACTTTTTTAACGAGGACCTGCTCTGCGCGCTCGCCGGTGTTGCCGGCGAGGACAACGTGCTCACGAGCGAGCCCATGCGCGAGCACACCACGTTTAAGATCGGCGGCCCAGCCGATGTCTTTGTCACGCCCGACACCGAGCAGGGCCTCGTCGCCACGCTCGATACCTGCTATCGCTGCGATCTGCCACTCACCATCGTGGGCAACGGCTCCGACCTGCTCGTCGGTGACAAGGGTATCCGCGGTGTCGTCGTGGCACTGGGCGAAGGCCTCTCCGACATCACCGTCGACGGCACGCATGTTACGGCAGCAGCCGGTGCCTTGCTTTCCGATGTCGCCGCGGCTGCCGCCGAAGCCTGCCTCACCGGCATGGAGCCCCTCTCGGGCATCCCCGGCTCGGTCGGCGGCGCCTGCTATATGAACGCCGGTGCCTACGGCGCCTGCATGGCCGATGTTTTGGAGTCCGTGCGCGTCTATAAGCCCGCCCGCGCGCTCGATGACGGCACCCGCGGCAGCGGCAATATCATTGAGTTCGATGTCGACGAGCTTAACCTGGGCTATCGCAAGAGCCGCATCGCCGACGACGGCTTTATCGTGCTCTCTGCCACCTTTAACCTCGCCCCGGGCAACGCCGCGATGATCAAGGCCGACATGGACGACTACCGCCAACGCCGCGAGGACAAGCAGCCGCTCGACATGCCGAGCGCCGGCTCCACTTTCAAGCGCCCCGAGGGCCACTTTGCCGGCAAGCTCATCATGGACGCCGGCCTGCGAGGACACGCCGTTGGCGGCGCGCAGGTAAGCGAAAAGCACTGCGGTTTTATCGTCAACGCCAACCACGCCACCGCCGCCGACGTTG